>JBDROR010000104.1:0-4230 GCA_043809805.1 bacterium | reverse complement strand
TGAAAAAACAGAAGTAAAAGAAGAAGTTAGGGAGAATTTAGTTGATAAGGCGATTGAAATAGAGGCAGAGGAACAGGCAAAGCAGGAGGAAATGGCCCTATTGTTAGAAGCCGAGCGGGAAGAAATTGCCAAAATTTCTCTTACAGGCGTAGTTTTATTAGATGGCCGCAGGACAGCGATCCTTGACAGAAAAATACTGAGGGAGGGAGACGTTATTGGCGGAAAAAAAATAATCGGGATAGAAAAAAATAGGGTAATTTTGTCAAGTAAGGGCAGGGAATATACGGTCGAATTACAAGGAGAAAAGCGATAATTGTAAGCGTTCAGCGGTCAGTTTGTAGGTTGGGTTAAGCGAAGCGAAACCCAACAATTTAATTAGGATGTTGGGTTTCGCAGGCTCAACCCAACCTACTTGTGATTTTAAAGGGGGGATATAGATGGTTAAAAAGAATAGTAAACCTTTAGTAAGCATCATCATGGGCAGTGATTCAGATTTACCCGTAATGAAAAAGGCGATGGATATGCTCGATAAATTAAATATTGCTTATGAGACAAAGGTCTCTTCCGCTCACAGGGCGTTGGATAAAACACTTGAATACGCGAAATCACTTTCGCAAAGAGGCATAAAAATAGTTATCGCGGGTGCCGGCGGTGCGGCGCATTTGCCGGGAGTTATCGCGGCGGCTGTTGGTCTTCCTGTTCTTGGTGTCCCATTGGCAAGTTCTCCGCTTAAAGGGATAGATGCCTTATTGTCAATCGCGCAGATGCCGAGCGGTGTGCCGGTAGGATGTATGGGAATAGGCGAAAGCGGCGCGGCCAACGCGGCTATTTTAGCCGCGAGAATATTGGCTAACGAAGACGGGAATATAAAAAAAATATTGGAGAAATTTCAAAAAGAATTGAGTGATAGGGTTGTTGAAAAGGATAAAAAGTTGCGGGGGAATAGAAAATGAACCACAGAGAGCACAGAGAAGAATTAAGAATTTCTCTGTGTTCTCAAAGAGAATTTCCTTTGAAAGATATAACTAATCGAATAATATCTTGTGCAATAGAAATTCATGCAACATTATGTCCCGGATTAACTGATAATTTAGAGTACACAGAGGGGGAAGCGTAAAAACGCTTCTAACTCATTATTATTAAATAGTTTCTCTGTGTTCTCTGTGGTTAATTTTTGAGATTTACATATGAAAATTTTATTTGTTTGCGCCGGCAATACATGCAGGAGCCCTTTGGCTGAAAAACTTTTCCAACACTGGACTAAAGGATGTTCCGGTGTGGAATCGGCTTCAGCGGGAATAAACGCGTGGCAGAAGGTCAAGATGTCTTTTGATAGCGAGCGGCTGCTTATTCGGGAAGGAGTTGACCCTTCCGGGTTTAGGAGCCAGCCGGTTACGGGGGATTTGTTGGACGAATATGATTTGGTTTTAACAATGAGTCAAAGCCATGTTGATTATATAATCGAGTTTTTTTCTAAGGCAAAGGGTAAAACGTTTTTGTTAAAGAAATATGTTGACAAAAATGAAACAGATGTAGAAATTACCGATCCGTATCTTGGGGGTGCCGATGCCTATGAAAATTGCTTCAGGGAAATAAAAGAAGCAGTGAAAAAACTTAGTGAGATGATAGAATGCCACCAATAGAGAGGTTGTTCGTCGCTCGTGTGGAATTTATTGTAGGGGCGACCCTATGTGGTCGCCCTGAATGAAGGGAGGGTAGCTTGTAGGTTGGGTTAAGCGGAGCGCAACCCAACAATTTAATTGGGATGTTGGGTTTCGCTGGCTCAACCCAACCTACAAAACTCATTGTCATTCCGAGGTAGGGGCGACCCGGTGGGTCGCCCGAAATGGGAGGGCGAGGCACCGCCTCGCCCCTACGGAAGAAAGATTTCTCACTTCGTTCGAAATGACAAAGTGGTGTGTTCGAAATGACAAATGTGTGTGTTCGAAATGACAAAGGGGGAGTTATGCGTATAGCAATGGGCGCCGACCATGGCGGGTTTGAGTTAAAAGAAGAATTGAAGAAATTTTTAAAAACCGAGGGTTGCACCGAAGGTTATGAGATTACTGATTTCGGAACAAATAGCCCTGAATCGGTTGACTATCCTTATTTAGTTTTTAATGCCGCAAAATCAGTGGCAAATGGGGAAAATCAGGTTGGAATTTTTGTATGCGGTTCGGGAATTGGAACTTCGATTGTGGCAAATAAAGTTCACGGAGTCAGAGCGGCTTTATGCTATAATGAAAAAATCGCGCGGCTTTCCCGTGAACATAATAACGCAAACTTTTTATGTTTAGGTGGCAGATTTCTTGATAAACAAGAGGCTTTTAAGATTGTAAATGTTTGGGTAAAAACTCCTTTTTCGGGAGGCAGGCACGAACGAAGAGTGGCGCAGATAAAAGAGATAGAGGCAGAAATACAAAAAATGTGAATGAAGTAAGGTAGCCGCAGGCTTTAGCCTGCGTGAATGGTGGCTTGTTGTCATTCCGAGTAGGGGCGACCCTATGTGGTCGCCCTGAATGGATGTAGGGGCGATTCATGAATCGCCCTGAATGAAGGGAGGGTAGCCACACAGGGCTGCCCCTACGGGGAAAGATTTCTCCCTTCGGTCGAAATGACAAAATGGTCGTCCGAAATGACCAAATGGTGTGGTCGAAATGACAAGGAGAGTCAGTGTCTATTTTACAAAAATTTGATCCGGCAATTTATAATGCGATAAGACGGGAAACAAAACGGGAGGAAGAAAATCTTATTCTTATTGCTTCGGAAAATTATGTAAGTAAAACTGTAATGGAAGCGCAATGTTCTGTTATGACGAATAAATACGCGGAGGGGTATCCTGGCAGGCGTTATTATGGCGGATGCGAATTTGTGGATATAGCGGAAAAATTAGCCAGGGACAGGCTCCAAAAATTATTCGATTCAGAACATGTCAATGTCCAGCCTCATTCAGGTTCTCAGGCCAATATGGCGGTTTATTTTTCCGTGCTTAATCCGGGAGATACGATTTTAGGTATGGATTTGGCTCATGGCGGGCATCTTACTCATGGCAGTCCGGTCAGTTTTTCAGGGAAGATTTATAAATCCGTAATGTATGGCGTTGATATTAATACCGGTTTTATTGATTTTAATCAGGTTGAAAATTTGGCAAAAAAGCACCGTCCCAAAATGATTATATGCGGCGCCTCGGCATATCCCAGGATTATTGATTTCAAAAAATTCAAAGAAATAGCAGACCGTTATTCAGCGTATCTATTCGCGGATATAGCTCATATTGCCGGCTTAATTGTTGGAGGAGTCCATCCGAGTTCGGTCCCGCACGTCCATTTTACCGCGGGAACAACACATAAAACCCTTCGCGGTCCGCGCGGCGGATTTGTTCTCTGTCAAGAAGAATTCGCGCAGGCTATTGATAAAGTGGTTTTTCCCGGAATTCAGGGGGGGCCGTTAATGCATGTTATCGCGGCTAAGGCTGTTTGTTTTAAAGAAGCGATGGCAAAAAGCTTTAAAAGTTATCAAAAACAGGTGGTGAAAAACGCGAAGGCACTGGCGTCTGAATTAATAAATATGGGATTTAATTTAGTGTCAGGAGGAACTGATAATCATTTAATGCTTATTGATTTGAATAATATTGGGATAACAGGCAAGGAAGCGGAAGAAAAATTGGATTTAGCCGGCATTACCTTGAATAAAAACAGGATACCGGGAGATACCAGAAGCCCGTTTGTTACAAGTGGCATTCGTATAGGGACTCCGGCTGTAACTACCAGAGGAATGAAGGAAAAAGAGATGAAAATAATAGCGTCTTTTATTAATGAGGTTTTGAAAAGCGATAAAGACAGGGCGATTAAGAAGGTTTGTTCGGAAGTTAAGGCGCTGGTAGGGAAGTTCCCTATTTATAAGTAAGGAGATTTTCGGATGGAAAAAAACATAAATGAAAAAAATGTTCGCCCTTCGTGGGATGAATATTTTATGAGAATAGCGCATCTTGTTTCGGAACGGTCTACGTGTCTTCGCAGGAGAGTCGGCGCGGTTTTGGTTAAAGATAAAAGGATTCTGGTTACCGGGTATAACGGAGCCGCATCCGGATTACGACATTGCGAAGACATCGGTTGTTTGCGGGAAAAGATGAATACGCCGGCGGGGGAACGGCATGAGATATGCCGCGGCCTGCACGGTGAGCAGAATGCGATTATTCAAGCAGCGACATTTGGATTAAGCATTAAAGGC
>JBDROR010000103.1:0-2081 GCA_043809805.1 bacterium | reverse complement strand
TTAATATACCAGCCGATTCTTTTTCCATATCCACAGCAATATTATCCGCTTTGTGGATAAGATAATGATAGGCTATTAAACAGGGAATACCAATAAATAATCCTGCCGCTGTTGTAACTAGCGCCTCTGAAATTCCTCCTGCCAATCCGGGCGAGTATACCAGCCCCTGCTGGGCAATAACACTAAACGCCCTTATCATTCCTGTAACAGTTCCCAACAAACCAAGCAAAGGTTCAACAGTCGCAATTATTCCTAATATATTTAAATATTGTTCCAATTTAGGAAGTTCATAATTACCTGCTTCAACAATAGCCGATTTGACCACATCTTTTCCATCCTTAATGTTTATGAGCCCGGCAAGTATAATATTAGCAAGGGGCTCATTTTTATTCTGCCGGCACAAAGCAATCGCGGAATTTATATCCTTATTATTTAATAATCTTTTTATTTGAGCGCCGAACACACAAGTAAACCTTTTAGCTCTAACAAAATAAATTATTCTTTCAACTAAAATAGTTAAAGCAATAATAGACCCGGCTATAATCGGGACCATTATAATCCCGCCTTTTACAATTAAACTGTACATTACACTCTCCCTCTAATCCCCCTATTTCCCCCTTTGCAAAAGGGGGATTAAAGGGGGATTTTATTCTTAAGTCTGCTAAAAATTATATTTACATCCCATTAAAAATTTCGCTCGCTCGCCCGGATAGCTTTTAATAATTTCATATTTTTTGTCAAGTATGTTACTCCCTTTCGCATAAAATGTCAATTTCTCTGAAACGGGCTTTTCAATTAAATATCCTAATAAAAAATACCCGCCTAATTTTTCATTACTGTCTTTATCGTAATATCTCTTACCTTTGTATTTACCATCTATTGACAGTTGAAATAAAGGATTATCGTATTTTATCACCGCGCTAAAACCATTAGATTGCAGCGGCACAGTTTGACTTTTATCTCCATTCCACATTATTAAGTATTGATAATCTACTTCCCCTGAGATTTCCGGCAATATTTTTTTTAGGCAGGAAATTCGGATGCCGTCTTTCTGCACATTTTTTAAGTTTATCGGCATCCAAAAACCATCAGGATTAACTTCATCATCGTCAAACACCACAAAATTCTCAATCCAATCATGAAATATTTTCGCGTCTAACAATGTATTGTTATCAAGCCTCATAAAAGCCTTTGAATATATCTGCCAATAATTTATTCGCTTCAGCGGGGAAAAATTCAACTGCGAAAAATTGTTTTCTCCATATAAATCATAAAACTCTATTTTCTCATCTTGCCGCTTTAACCCCGCCTCTAAATTTGCTATCGCGTTATACTTGTAAAAAACTCTTAAATTTGGATTTAGATATATTTTCCCGCCTTCTTCTTTACTTAAACCCGCGCCTATTTTCGCATGGCTTTTTTCATTCAAAGAAATCGCCCGATTTTCCAGCTTAAATGAATAAAACGTGTCATTATATTTATTTTTTAATTTGTTTTCTTCAATTTCGCCCGTCCATGTGTATGGACTTTTATTTTTTATAAAATCATATAATATTTTCAGATTAAATGATTGATTTTTTTGGCTTGTTTGTTCTTTAATATTTGTGTTTTCGCCTTTTAAAATAAAAAATAACTTCTTATTTGTTTTTATATCAAAACTAAATTTATAATTATTGCATATTCTTGCCGAACCAGAAATAGGGTTATTAATCATCCCCGGCAAATCAAACTTATTTGAATTTACTTCAAACGCGAAATCAATTTTATCGGAAAATAATTGTCCGCCGAATGTGTTATGATCAACTTTACTGTTTGGCCTTGATTTATTCCCCAGCTTTTTATCCAGCGCAAAAGAATAACTCATTTTTTTAAGATTCCGCCTATGATTAAGTTGAAAACTCAGGCTATTATAATTGCCGAATGAAAAATCCAGATCAATCTGTGAATTTCGTTTCTTTCGGGTTTTTATTATTTTTTCACTTCTTTCTTTTATTAATAATTTTGGAACCACTTTTCCCTCAAATGATTCTTCAAACCCATATTTTTCGTCAATCCGAATTTCCCCTTTATCTTCCCCCCCC
>JBDROR010000102.1:0-3913 GCA_043809805.1 bacterium | reverse complement strand
CCCGCGGCAATAGAAATGACCACCTTGCCGTTTAAAACATTTTTTATTTCTTTTAATGCCTCTATAACATTTCGCGGTTTTACAGAAAGAATAACTATATCAGCGTTCGTTACCACGTTCCCGCTGTTAATTTCAGTTTTTATTCCAAACTTTTTTCCAATATAATCCAGCCTGTCTCTCTTAATATCAAAAGCTATAACATTATTCTTCTCTGTCAGCCTTGATTCCAACATACCCCCGATTATCGCCTCCGCCATATTTCCCGCGCCAATAAAACCAATTTTTTCTTTTATCATTTTTTATCTCCAAATATCCCGCTCCCAATCCTTACAATATTTGCCCCTTCTTCAATTGCCACTTCAAAATCATCCGTCATCCCCATAGAAAGATATTCCATTCTTTTCCCAATTTTATTTTCAACATCCAAAGCTAAAAATCGCAATTTCTTAAAATAAGGCCGTGAATTTTCAGGATTATCGGACAGTGGAGCTATTGTCATTAAGCCTTTTAATTCCAATTGAGAAAAACTTAAAACTTCTTTAGCCAAATCAAGTGTATCCTCCGGTTTAATACCATACTTCGATTCTTCTCCCGAAACATTAACTTCAAGCAACACTTTCATTTTTTTTCCCAAAGAATCAAGCCGGATATTCAATGCCTCAGCCAGCCTTAAACTATCCAAAGAATGAACCCAGCTAAAAATTTCAACCGCCTTTTTTATTTTGTTCGTCTGCAAATGCCCGATCATATGCCATTCAACTGGAAATTTCAAGCAGGAATATTTTCCTTCCGCTTCCTGCACCCTGTTTTCTCCAATATGTGTAATACCATTTTTAATAGCTTCTTCTATCAGGGTTTCATGGACATATTTTGTAACAGCTATTAATGTTATATCTTCTGATTTTTTATTAACTCGTTCGGCGGCGACGCTAATTCTTCTTTTTATATTTTTCAAATTTTCAATAATAGTCCCCATTTTTAAATCCACCTTTTCTTCCCAAAAATTAACCACAGAGAACACGGAGAAATCTATAAATATTAATAAACTTCTACTGCACTAGATATTATTCGATTAGTTATATCTTTCAAAGGGGACTCTCTTTGAGAACACAGAGAAGCCTATAAATATTAATGAGTTAACAGTGAAATTCTTAATTTTTTCTCTGTGATCTCTGTGGTTCATCTTTTATCCCTCTTTGCGGGAACTTTCATTCGCGAATCTTAATCTTAAATCATCCAACATATTTTCTATATTATTTTTTGCCTGTTTATCTAACAAATCCTCGATTTGTTTATATAAAACCGTTATTGAATCTATCGCGATTTTAGCTTGAGAAAGCTCCCTTTTACCGCTTGAATCCAATTCCCCTTCAGGATTAGGCACGATACCCATATAATGCAAAGAGAGTGTTCCAAGAACAACAATATAATTTTGCAGCACATCTGTTACCTTCGGCGGGCCTTCATATTTTTTGGATTGATTTTCTTTTTTTTCTTCAGTCATTTTTCACACTCCTTTGTTACGCTGATTACACGGATAGATTTTTAATCTGTGTAATCCATCTTTAATCGGTGTAATCATACAAGTATCGACGAGGTATAAGATGCTTTATCTTAGGATAAGCAACTCTAAATACAAACGGTTTATAATGCGGACTCTCCTTATTATGGCATTTCTTACAGGTTTCTTCAGTGGGTATAATCATACCAACCTCTATTGCCTTTTTGCGCTGAAGGAAAAAATCTCTTTTGTATTCTTCCTCGTTCATAATTTCCAATTTTTTATACAACCCCCCAGGCCCGTGGCAGGCCTCACACTGAATCCCTAAAAGATCATTGAACTTAATACCTGACGATGACGGTTCACTGTAACCGGTAACATGACATTTCAGACAAAAAGGATTTTTCCTTTCATCTTCACTTAAATCATCAAACGCGCGCGCGTGTTGGCTCGCTTCCCACTTTTCATAAATCATACCGGCATTTTGTTTCATATGGCAGGTGCGACAGCGTTTACCGCCTTCATACGTGGCCTGATCCGCGAAGGTAAACTTTATTACCAAAAATAATAATAATATCAGAAATATAATTTTATTCATTCTTGTCATTTCGACCGACCTCTTGTCATTTCGACCGAAGGGAGAAATCTTTCCCCGTAGGGGCGAGGCGGTGCCTCGCCCTCCCATTTCGGGCGACCCACCGGGTCGCCCCTACAGCTCGGAATGACAATAAATCTGGATTCCCGCCTTCGCGGGAATGACAGACAATTCGGGCGAATACATGGATTCGCCCCTACGCCTTGCCCCTTTCCACACTAACGACTATCGACTGACGACTGACAACTATATATTGGTAGGCGGTATCCGATTTGAACGGATGACCTTCCCGATGTGAACGGGACACTCTAACCAACTGAGCTAACCGCCCCCTGCCACCTTGACAAATTCCCGAAACAAAGGATGCGCGTTATCCGGTTTCGACTTAAATTCAGGATGATATTGAACCGCCACAAACCATGGATGATTGTTCAATTCAACCACCTCAACTAATTTTTTATTAGGCGATACTCCCGTCATAACGAAATTATTCTTTTCAAATTGCTGTCTATAATCATTATTGAATTCGTATCTATGGCGATGGCGCTCTTCTATCCGCGGTTTACCATATATTTTGTAAAGAAGGCTGTTCTTTTTTATGACACAGGGATATGCCCCTAAACGCATTGTCCCGCCCTTATCTTCAATATTTTTTTGGCCCAGCATCAAGTTTATGACCGGATGCGGAGTGTTTGGATCAAATTCGGAACTGTTTGTTTTTTCCAATTTTAAAACATTTCTTGCGAATTCAATTACCGCACACTGCATTCCTAAACAGATACCAAAAAACGGTATATTATTTTCCCTCGCATACTTTATTGCCTGAATTTTTCCTTCTATTCCTCTATCGCCAAAACCTCCCGGGACAAGTATTCCTTTAACACCCGAAAGATATTTTTCTATCCCATTTGCTGTTAGCCTCTCGGCATCAATCCATTTAATATCAGGACAAACCTTATTCGCAATCCCGCCGTGAACCAACGCTTCAGAAATGCTTTTATACGCGTCCCGAAGTTCAATATATTTTCCCACTACGGCTATAGAAACTTTTCTATCCGATGTTTTTATAATATCAACTATCTTCTCCCATTTCCCCAGATTTTCCTTTTTTGCTCTCAATTTCAATTTTTTAAGGATAATTCTGTCTAATCCTTCTTTGTGCAACATTAAAGGCACTTCGTATATTGATTTTATATCCTTAGCCTGAATAACGGCATCTCCGTTTACATTGCAAAAAAGCGCGATTTTTGTCCTGATATCTTTTGATAATGACTTTTCTGTCCGGCAAAGAAGAATATCAGGTTGAATTCCTATTTCCTGCAATTCCTTAACGCTGTGCTGTGTCGGCTTAGTTTTTAATTCTGCCGCCGCTTTGATGTATGGGACAAGAGTTAAATGCACATAAAGCACATTCTCTTTACCTGCATCGGCTTTAAACTGCCTTATTGCTTCCAAAAAAGGAAGGCTTTCAATATCGCCGACTGTCCCGCCAATCTCAGAAATAATTACATCAATATTCCTTTTTTTGCCAAAATACGAGATGCGTCTTTTAATTTCATTGGTAATATGAGGAATAACCTGGACTGTCTTCCCAAGATAATCTCCCCTTCTTTCTTTTAAAATTACGGTATGATAAATTTTACCGGTGGTATGATTACTATTTTTACTAAGGCTAAGGCTTGTAAACCTCTCATAATGTCCCAGGTCAAGATCCGCCTCTGTTCCATCGTCTGTAACATAAACTTCACCATGCTGGTAAGGATTCATAGTGCCTGGATCAACATTTATATAGGGATCAAACTTTTGAATGGTAACTT
>JBDROR010000101.1:0-3576 GCA_043809805.1 bacterium | reverse complement strand
CCTGCCTGCTGGTTTAAACCATTCTTTTCTGCAGCAACAATCACGGCGTTGCTTGCGATATAAGGAGAAACCCCAACATAAGTATACTGAAGGCCGCCGACAAAATAATTCGAATACTTACCATTAAAACCCCTGGTTTCATAATAAAAACCATTATAATTAAGCGCATTATTTATATTTATAACTCTCCCTCTCTGTGTCCAACACGCGTGCCCATTGGATCCATTACTAACAATCTGCGAAATTAAAAGCTTCTCCTCTATTGCCGATAAATGATCTTCAAACTCCGCAGCTAACACGCCTTTTGCCCCAAAAATCAGATCACTAAAATTTTTATTTTCTACTGCTTCAATAAGCCTGCGGTTAATTTCGTCAGCAATCTTATACAGCAAATCGCCTTTCATATTTTTAACCGTCCAGCGAGCGATATCTTCTGGTTTAACAAGCACGCTAATAGATGGAATTCCAAGGGTGAGATTGAGCGTTTCATCATAAACTTTTTGTTTTAACCCCAAGTCTATGCTACAGGCAATATCAGCTAAAACATGCGGCAGGATACCACCAGGCACAACAATCCTGTCTCCTGCCACATACGCCATAGATAATTTACGTTCTAATATATCTCGCTCTATTTCTGAGGCAAACACACCATCAATCTCTTTTCTAAGATATGCTTGGTATAAATCAAACTCGGGTTTTCCTAAAATCATAACTATTTTTTTACCAACGGCCTCACCGCGCGAACGCAGTAATTTAAGATAATGATAGAGGCCAATCTGATTCTGATTCTCTCCTTCGCTGTCTATAGCATAACCGCCGACAAAAACAAGTTCGGCATCACCTTCTTCCCATATATCATCCGCCCAACTAATTCCTTTTTTAATAAACCCTGATTCCCGCAGAGAATTTCTTAACTCTTCTAATCCAGCGTACCGGGCGCCGAAAATTATAACTTTTCTCACATTTACCGGTTGATAGATATGTTCGATTATTTTTTCCACTATATTACACGATAACCCGGGCTTGCTCCGTAAAACAGGCCGGGCATATTCAATCTCTTTCTGCATACCTTTATCGGGGCTTTGTTTTAACGAAAACATCGCGTCTTTATTCATCAATTCTGAGCTTAAATCTATAGTCATTCCCTGTTTTTCTTTTGGCGATAAAACTAATCGGCCGAAATTCCAGGAATAAACGCTGCCCTGATAACTCCGTTCAAACCCTTCAATACCATCGGCAATATCATACATAGAAGCAATCTCAAGATCACGCGGACTGCCAAAACGAGTGTAAAAACTTACCCGGGTATTAGCCACGCTGTCCTCAATAGAGAAATCGCGCGCGTCAGATAAACTTAAGGAGTCTAGATCTTGTGGTAAAGCGTGCTCCTCCTTATTAATTTTAATTTTAATGAAATCCCCTATATAGGTGAGCAAAAGAAAATAATTCAACGCGCAATGGAAAACCGCTTCTTCCGAAGAATCATTGATAACCTCAAATGATTGGTTCATCCTGCCGTCTTCAAGGAATTTAAGAGTTTTAACTAACCGAATTGATTTTCCTTTAATATTTAACCAATATTGCGCCCGATATCCTTTCTTAGTAAGACGAATTCTCATTTTAGCGCCTTTATAAATACTGAAATTACCCTTCAGGAATTCTGATACCGGGATATGCTGGTCGGAAATTACCGGAATCCCTAATGACGCCATATTGCTCTCCAGCCGCTCTCCTAAATAATGCCCCTGTTCCGGTATATAACTGAAAATATCCTCAAGATTTACAGTGTTAGTATTAATTTTTGTTGAGGCTAAGGGTTTCCCATCATCGCCGGCGGTACCACCACTGCCATCTTCCTCAACACTATCAATACCTTTCATCCGCTTATAAGCGCATTCGATTTCGCTGGGCTCGTTATTGCGGGAATGATGAAAAAACTCTTCTCCTGAAAAAAGAACTACCCCTACCGGATTATGATACCCTCTGTCCCCCTTCGGCTGCCAGAAAACAATATTCCCCTGTTTATCAATAATGACCCACTGGTTTCCATAAGCGTCGTTAATAAACCTGCCCTTGAACTTATACGGCCCTTTTATCCACCGCCCATGTTTAATATTAACTCCTGCTTCTTCCAATAAATGAAGCACGAGGCTAAACGCGGAAAACACATGATCACGAAAATGGACAAACTTAAGCCCGCCGAATTTACCGTGAAACAAATGGCAACTGCTTAACCCGCTGATTAAAACCTGCTCAATCGCCTGCGCTGATTCTTGATCGCGTTTTCTTAAACTTTTTAACTCATCGGAAGCAAACTGTGAAAAACCGATAACAAAATCTAAAAATGGGTACTTTTTAATCTGGCCCGCGTACCCGCCTTCCACCAATTTTAAATAATGGTTTCTTTCTTTTCCAGATAAAGACCCCCACCCTTCTTTTTTTATCTTTCTATACAACCACTCCAACTTTTCCCGCTCTGCCGGCGTAAGCGCCCACCAGGAAAACTCCGCGTAAGAACCAGCCGCGAAACTGGGCACTTCTACCGCCTCCAGCGAATCTAAGAATTTCGTTACAAGCTCCGCCTGCATCTTACCCTGAGGGTTTAAAGGATGACATAAGGCCGCGAATTGGGTAAGCCACCCTTTTTCATAACACGCCTCATACGTACCACCCCATCCGCCAAATTTATCAAAATCGTCAGCGTAAACAACCGTTGGCCGGCGAAGCATTAGAAACGATTTTATTTCGTTAAACTCCCTGGTTAACGCTTGCCGCCGAGCGAAAACACTCTCTTGTTCAGTTTCGGAAATAATATCGCGCAATCTGTCTATCTGATAAGAATATTCCTGTAAAAATACCTCTACCCTTTTCACGGCAAATTCTGCCGTCTTATCAACAGCCTTGAACGGGATTAACGACCGCAATAGATTTGACCCTCTTACCACTTTAAATTTCTTAAACTTAGACGAGAAAAACACAATGCCTTCATCTTTAATGACTACGCCAAACTTTTTAGCCGTCCAATCAAAAATATTATCGTCGGCGGCGATTAAATATCTATATCCCGCCTTATACATTCTTCGGAACCCTTCCTCAACCTCAATATTTAAACCGCCTAAACTAAGCGCGAGTTTCAACCGTTCCGCGCCCCAGGCTGCCTTCGGCCTAACGCCAAAAAGAGCCTTTATTTCTTTAGCTAACAGTTCAAGGTCGCGCACCATCATCCCAAAGTCAAACAACGCTTCAAAAACTTCTCCGGCGGTACCACCGATAATCTCTAAACGTTTTTCTTCAACTAATTTTCTAATCCTGGGAATCAACATCGGGTAAGCCTGTTTCAACTGTTTTAACTGCGGCCCGGAAAAATGAATTGAGGATTTCATCCAGGGATTCTCCTCTAAATACTCAATGTAAGGAAAAATAAACTGGGTGGACTGTTCGTTGATAATATGAGGAAACCCGTAATTACCGGGAGGATTCTGGCCATGAAGCGCGAGAACTATATGCAGACGGTCAAACTCTTTTAAGTCTTTCCGCATTCTATCCGTAGAAACAAGCGGCGATGAAACGATTTCT
>JBDROR010000100.1:0-2229 GCA_043809805.1 bacterium | reverse complement strand
CCTGTTTCTCCATATTTATTAACTAAACACCTCTTTTACGGCTTCAACTACATATTTTATATCACTCATTTTCATCCGCGGATAAAGAGGCAAAGTAATTGTTCGATTATAATAATCTTCCGCGTTGGGACAACATTTTTTATCATAACCCAGAAAGGAAGCGTAATGTGGCTGTAAATATACCGGGATATAATGCACCTGGACACCAATATTTCGCTTCCGCAACTGGTCAAACGATTGTTTTCTCTTTTCATTAATTTTCACACTAGTTTTTATCTTTATCGTATACAAATGCCAAGCAGATCTCACATACTTTCGTTCACTCGGCAAATCAATTGTCTTTATGTTTTTCATTTTATCGTTATAAATACAAACTATTTCTCGGCGCCGTTTTATGAATCGATCAAGATTTCTCATCTGACTTACTCCCAAGGCGCACTGAAAATCTGTTAAGCGATAATTAAACCCTAATTCCTGCATTTCGTAATACCATTGTCCAAAAAAAGACTGTTCCTTCACATCCATCATTTTAGTTTTATCCTTAGCATTACTGATAAATTTATCCCCGTCTCTGGTAATGCCATGATTCCTCAATAATACAAGTCTTTCGTACAAATCCTTTCTGTTTGTCAAAACAGCTCCGCCTTCACCTGTAGTGATTAGCTTAACCGGGTGAAAACTAAAAATTGTCATGTCTGAATATTGGCAAGAACCAATTCTTGAACCTTTGTATTCCGCTCCCAAAGCATGAGCGGCATCCTCAATCACAATCAGATTATGCTTCTTGGCGATCTCATGAATCTCATCTAAATCACAAGGATGTCCGGAAAAATGCACAGGAATAATTCCTCTGGTTTTTTTACCGATTTCCTCCCTTATTTTTTGGGTATCAATATTTACTGTTTCTTTTTGAATATCCGCAAAAACCGTTTTCCCACCGCAATATAAAACACAATTCGCGGAAGCGACAAAAGTTATAGGGGAAGTTATAACTTCATCCCCCGGACCTATCCGAGCAGCATAACAAGCGATATGCAAAGCCGCCGTACCATTAGCTACCGCTACGGCATACTTCGCGCCAGTATACTTACAAAGAGCTTCTTCGAATTCTTTGACTTTTGCCCCTTGAGTAATCCAATCACATTTTAAAACTCTAATGACCTCTTCAATGTCATTTTTATCAAGCCATTGACGCGCATAAGGAATCGCATTCATAATCTTTTACTATCCTCCGTAATTGGTCAACCGAAATCCATTGATCATTATTATCGCTCCTGTACACAAAACCTTCCGGGACAGAAGAATATTTTTCATACTTTTCATTAACCGCTTTTGTTTCGAAAAACTGAGGTAAAATTATATAGGCATCGTTAAATATTTTCGCTTTTCTAGCCTCATCTTCGGAAACCAATGTTTCATGAATCTTTTCCCCGGCTCTGATTCCTACGGTTTTAAATTCACACAGCGGATCGATTGCTTTTGCTAAATCTACAATTCTCATCGATGGAATCCGGGGAATAAAAATTTCTCCTCCCATTGAATCTCCCAATGCCTTCAACACCAAATCTATCCCCTGCTCTAAGGTAATCCAAAAACGAGTCATCCTTTCATCAGTTAAAGGAAACTCTTTAATCCCCTGTTTTTTCAAATTAAGAAAAAAAGGAATCACGCTGCCCCTTGAACCGATTACATTTCCATATCTCACCACCGAAAACTTCACCCTAGCTCCCGCATAGGCATTGGCGGCAATAAATATCTTTTCCGCCACCAGTTTTGTCGCGCCATAAAGATTAATAGGATTAACCGCCTTATCAGTTGAAAGAGCAATTACTTTTTTTACCCCCACATCAATGGCAGCGTCAACAATATTTGCCGCGCCTTCTATATTTGTTTTTACGGCCTCACCAGGATTATACTCCAAAGCCGGTACCTGTTTTAATGCTGCCGCATGAATAACATAATCCGCTTCCTCAAAAGCCCGATAAAGCCTGTTTTTATCCCTTATATCTCCCAGAAAATATCTAATCGGGTATTTCGTAGGCGGAAAACTTTTAGCCATTTGATACTGCTTATACTCGTCACGGCTTAAAATTATTACTTTCTTAGGCTTATATTTTTTAAATAGAACATCCGTAAACTTCTAAGATTTATGTATCCTTCGGAGCTACTTATGATATTAACCCAAATAAAAAGAAGTCAGATTTTGATGATGAACGTCGTAAGAACCCA
>JBDROR010000099.1:0-2098 GCA_043809805.1 bacterium | reverse complement strand
TTATTCATTTTTAAATTATTTCGTGCTTCGATATTCGGATTTCGGATTTAAATAACAACTTGTGCTTTTAAAAGGGAGGTAACAATGGCATTGGATGATGTGAAGCAGATGATAAAAGACGCGGGGTTAGGTTATATGGCAACTTTAGAGGGCAATGAACCCAGGGTCAGGCCTTTGATGCCGGCGATGTTTAATGATGGTACGATTCTGGCCGCCACGGCCAAGGGTTCGCCAAAATTGGCTCAACTTGAAAAGAACAATCATTATGAGATGTGTTTTATTGATAAGAAGTTATCTCAGGTCCGTATCCGTGGACAGGTTACCTTAAGTGACGATATTAAGAAAAAAGAGTGGCTGGCAAACGCTGTCCCAATGCTACGCAGTTATTTTCCGACAGCCGATGACCCAAATTATGTTTTAATGGAACTTAAGCCTGAGAAGGTTTTTTTGATCCACGTGGGCGAGGCGGATTATACGCAGGTTTCTTTTTAAAGAACAGGGTATAGGGTTCTGGGTAACGCGGGGTAGAGTAAGATTAAAATCTTTTGTTTTTGCAGTACCCTGTTGCCTGTACCCTGGCCCCTGACTAAAATCATTCTTCGATCACAGGCCTCTAAATGCAGTTTTTTGTTCATAAAGCTCATAGCGGTTTCTGAGCCGGCATATTAAGATAAGAGTTTAGATCATTGCTGTCCAAATTAGCCGCTCCCGTGTTATTCCCGCAATTTTTTAGCGGGAATCCACGGCGAGAACCGCTTCTGGATACCCGCTTTCGCGGGTATGACACTTTTGGAATCTCAAAATTACTTTACCGCCGAAATACACAAGCTGATTTGGACACATAGGAGTTTAGATAGAAAACCCATCCTTGTCCTCTTTGAATTCTACTTCTCTTTAAGTTTTTGTCATAGTATAATTTTAAAGAAAGAGAGAGGGTTGTTATGAGCACAGAAAAACAGGGCCATTATCAGATTTTATATTTTTCTGGAACAGGTAACAGTGAATATGCCGCGCTTCAATTGCGCGATAAGCTTTTAGCAGATGGAAATATTTGTGATATGCACGCGGTAGATGTTCTTTGGGCGGCAGCACACAGGGCGCCGGGTATTTTTGGTGACGAAAATCTTTTATCTGCGCGGCTTGGCGATTTATTAAAAGATGCGGCTGTTTTAGTCCTTGTCTATCCTACCTATGCTTCCGATATTCCTGAGCCCATGAAGGAAGTTATCCCTCTTTTGCCCGATGTTAAAGATGTTGGCCTCGTTGTTGTTTCCACGGTTCATGCGGCTGGAGGAGATTGCTGTGCGCTTCCCTTACGAGAGCTTGAAAAGAAGGGGTATCAACCATTATTTGCCGGATATATTAAGATGCCGAATAATTTTAAGCTTCCGCCATTACCATTTCCTTCTATAAAAAACGGAGATGATTTAAAAAAGTATTTTTCTTCTGTTGCTAAAGAGATAGATTTTATTCTGGATAAGCTTGCTTCAGGCCAAAAGTATATACAAGGAGCTGGTTTGTTCAGCTGTATTTTGGGCGTGTTTCAACGTAGCGGTGAGAAGTTTCTGGCGCGTTATCTTTATAAGAATATGTTCGCGGATGAAACTTGTATAAAATGCGGGCTTTGTGCCGCTTCTTGCCCCATGGGTAATATCACGTTTGATAAGGAGCGCCCAAAATTCGCAGATAATTGTTGTTTTTGTTTAAGGTGTTATCATGGTTGTCCGGTTAGCGCTATTCAGGTAACCGCTAAATCCAAGAACACGAAAAAATATCCTCGTTATAAAGGGCTTAAGGACTGGGAGATAAAACGGTTGTATGAGAATGTCTAAAAGGCGGCATTTTATGGGAGAATCCGATGCTGAATAAAAGAATCCTTATTGTTGAAGATGATAGAAATATCTCAAAACTAATAAAATATAATCTGGAAAAGGCGGGTTTTGACTGTTCTGTGAGTTTTACGGGAGAAGACGCTCTTGACGTTCTTGAGAAGGAATTGTTCTCCTTGATTATTCTGGATATCATGCTTCCGAAGATGAACGGTTTTGAAGTCTGCAAATATATAAAACAGGAAAAGCGTTTGAGCCAGATACCTGTA
>JBDROR010000098.1:0-9621 GCA_043809805.1 bacterium | reverse complement strand
GCTCGAGAAATATTACCGGCCATCTTTCCAAAAATTCAAAAGGATGCCTTCCACATTATTATTGACATCACGCGGATGCCCTAAACAATGCGTTTTTTGCGACTCGAAAGGATTGAGAAACACCTATCGTTCATATTCCGTAAAATATATTTCAGATTTAATCAAACATCTTCAAAAAAACTATGGCATCAGAGATATTAATTTTCACGATGATACCTTTACTTTGTCCAGGGAAAATACCATTGAATTTTGTAAAGCCCTGATCGAACAAAAATTTGACCTGACATGGTCATGCCAAACACGCGTTGATGCCGTAGACCCCGAACTTTTGGAACTGATGAAAAAGGCAGGATGCTGGTCTGTCGCGTTTGGGATAGAAAGCGGCAGTCAAAACACGCTTAATTTTTTAAAGAAAGACATAACATTAGAAAAAATAAAATATGCCCTCAAATGGTGCAATGAAATCGGTTTGGAAACAATCGGCTTTATCATCATGGGGCATCCTCTGGAAACTAAAGAAACAATGAAAAAGACTCTGTCTTTTCTGAAAGAAATTAATATAAATTACATATTACCTTTATATTTTACTCCTTTCCCTAATTCCGAAAGTTTTGATGGAATTGAACAATATGGTGTTCTTGAAAAAGACTGGAACAAATTCACAACATTCAACCCTGTTTTTATTCCTTATGTTCTGGATGAAAATATATTGCGAAATTATCAAAAAAAGGTATATTCAATTTTTTACCTTCGCGGCAAAATTATCTTTAAATTTTTGCAGAAAATTTTTGCAGGATATCCGTTAAGAAAAATTATCGCCGAAGGGATTACCTATTTAAAAATATTAGGCCCTGCGAAACATTAAAACTATTATGCTTTACAATAAATTATTAGAATCAATTTATTATCTCACTGGGAAAACCACTAAATATGACGCGTGGATTAGATATCAAACACTGATGAAAAACCAGCGGCTTCCGCGCGAGGAATTGAAAAAACTGCAATGGAAAAAACTAAAGGCCATTCTGGCTTATTCTTACAATAACATCCCTTTTTACAGGGATAAATTTGATTCCGCGGAACTAACTCCTGATAATATTAAGCAACCAAAAGATATGTCGCTTATTCCAATCACAACGAAAGAAGATCTTTTGAACGCGAGACAACCCCTCAACCCCAAATTATCAGCCGGCAAACTCGAATGGATAAAAACATCAGGGACTACCGGCACGCCTTTAAACTGGCCATTCGACATATCAAGTTACAACGCTAAATATGCCCTATTTTTGAGGGGTTATAGTTTTATGGATTGGAATTTGGGAGACAGAACAGCAAGCTTATGGTGGCACGCGCATTCCAGTTACCACAGGGAATCTTTTTCGGGAATAAAAAAAACAGCTTATTTTTTTGCGCATCGCAGGAAACTTTTCCCGCCAATTACAAAAAACTCAACCGACGTTAATAAGCGGTTATCAAATGATATTTACAATGCCTTAAAATGCCGCCCTCCAACAGTTTTTGAGACATCAACTGAAAACCTCCTTTTCCTAAGCTATTTTATGGAAGAGAATGGCCTGCCTCCTTTAAAATTAAAAAATATAGTTCTCGCGGGGCTTCTTACGGAAAACTTACGGGAAAGATTTGAAAAATATTTTCAGGGGAAAATTTTTAACCGTTATGGCCCGCATGAGATGGAAGGGATTGCTCATGAATGTTCTCATCATCAGGGACTGCATTTATCAAGCGACAGCTATTATCTTGAATGTTTAAACGGGAATAAAACCTGTCTCCCCGATGAAACAGGTGAATTCATATTGACTGACCTTGACAACTACACTCAGCCGTTTATCCGGTATAAGATTGGCGATTCAGGGTCTTTTTCTTCAAAAGAATGCCCATGCGGACGCGGATTACCTCTGATTAATTATCTTGAGGGACGTTCGGAAGATTTTTTGACTAACGAAAGAAAAGTGGAAATCAGCCCGGCGGCAATTCTAAAATTTTTTGGGAATTATCCGGAAATAAAATTTTTTCAGCTTATCCAAAAAAAATTGCTAAAATTCCATTTGTTTCTTGTTAAGAAAAACGAGGCATATCCGGATATAGAAAAAATCAAATCCAATTTAAGAGATATATTGGGGAATTCTCTCGATATAGAAATAAAATTTACCCAATCTATAACCGCTGAGCCTTCAGGAAAATTCAGGTGGGTTAAAAATGAAAGATGAATCCTCAAATAAAAAAGAAGTAAGCTTATTTTTTTCCGGCGGGACGGATTCCACGGCGGCAAGTATTATGGCGCTAAATAGTTACAGTAAGATACATCTATTAACCTTTGACCGCGGAATAAAATACGGCATGGGACAAATAGATAAAACACGAAAGCGGGCAAAGGAACTGATACAAAAATTTGGCGAAGATAAGTTTGTCCATCAAGTGCTTTATATCGGAGATATTTTTCAAAAAGTTTTTATTGACAATTTTACTGAAGATTTAAAAACCTACAAAACACATCTTATGGCCTTAGTCTGTCCTGCATGCCGTATCGCGATGCATGCAAAAGCTATTCTTTATAACCTTGAGAACCATATCCCTGATATAATTGACGGATCAAATCAGGAACAAGCATTTGAGCAAATACCTGAATTATTAAAGGAACACGCCTTATTTGATCAGGAATTCGGGATTAATTATACTAATCCCATTTTTTGTTCTGGGGATAAAAATAAACGGCAGGAAATTATTTTCGAGGCGGGATTATCGAAAAACCGCGATTTTCAATATGCGATGCTGGGAGGGACATCCGACGGAATAATCTTTCATCCTTCACAACCCGCTTGTATTTTTTCGCCCTTTATGGGGGCTTACGGCCGTTACCTCTACCATCTTTTTGAGAACACGACCGAGGAAAAAGAACGCCGGATTGCGGTAGAATATTACAGGGATAAAAAAGAGATTGCCAGAAAATTTATAAAGCAAAATTTACATTATAAATAACATTAATTGGCATAAAAGGGAAAGATTTCTCCCTTTGGTCGAAATGGCAGAGAGATGGTCGAAATGACAATATAAACAGAGGTATTATGCAGGTTTCTAAATTAAAATCCCTGGGGTATTTTATACTTTTCATGGGGGCTCTGGGGGTATCGGCGATAATCATGAGCCTTTGGAGCATTTTCAGAAAAGAGATAAAACCCACCCCAAAAATACTTTTTTCACTTTGGCTGGTTTTTCTTTGGGAGAGCAGGTATCTGACCATCATCATCCTTGCTATCCTATGGTTTTTGATAATAGGAATTTATAACGCGGTCAAATTAATCTATTAACCTTAAATGCCGATAAATTTGCCAAATATAGGGCTCCAATTTTAATATGTTAAACGGGAAAAAAACCATAATTTTTATTTTCTTTTTCACGGTTATTATCAGATTTCTTTATGTCTATTATTTTTCCGGATTCACCACCCTTCCCGGAATGGATGAAATCTTTTATGATAAAGTCGCTGTAAACATCGTTGACGGACTGGGCTTTGTTGTCAAAGAAGGAATTCCGACTACCAAAAAGCCCCCGATCTATCCTTATTTTTTGGCTTTAATCTATTTTCTTTTCGGAAAAGGAAATTTTCTCGCGTTAAAAATCACCCAAATTTTTATTGGCGGCATTTGCTCAGTTTTAATATACTTTATCGCCAAAAGATTGGCAAATGAAAAAATTGCCATTATTGCTTCCATACTAACAGCCTTGGACCCATTTCTGATTTTTGCTTCATCATGGGTCCTGGCGCATATCATGGTTTATTTTTTTATCGCGCTTGCCGTACTTTTTTGTCTTAAAACCATTGAAAATCCAACATTATCAAACCAAATTCTTTCCGGAATACTTTGGGGATTGGTAGGCCTTTCAATGGGTTACAACACCTTCCTTTTTTACCCATATCTCTTTATTTGGGGATTAATCGTATTTTGGCAAGACCGCAAAAAAGCGTTAAAAATTGCGGCAACTTTATTTTTGGCCGTAACATTAACTATTTCAATATGGACCATTCGCAACTACATGGCGTATAAAAAAATTATCCCGATTGTCACAAACGGAGGTTACCGCTTCCGAGGTTCAAATAATCCGCGCGCGAACGGGCTCTGGACACCCTCCAGCGGCTCCCCGCGTTTTTACACTGCTAATGAAAACCGGGGATGGGGAAATTCCAAGGATTGGGAATCGTGGGCAATCGAGGCGGATTATCTCTGGCTGGATCTTTTGTTCAGTGAAAAAAAAGAATACAACGACTATGAGGTTAACCGGATCAATTATAAAGCAGGCTGGAACTGGATAAAAGAGAATCCTGTTTCGTTTCTCAAACTTTTGCCGCAGAAATTCTATCATTTCTGGGAACCACTGAACCGTCATTCCACTTTTCCACAGTTAACGCAAAACATCCGGTCAATGGCGATAATTTTCTATTGTTCTATTTTTCCATTATTTATTTTTGGCATCTACTTATCGATAAAAAATTGGAAAAACTATCTTATTATTTATTTAACTGCTATTCATTCGATTATCGGCGCGTTAATCTATTACGGCGACGCACAGCAACGGATGATTATTGCACCTTTTTTAAGCATTTTCGCGGCAGTTACATTAAATATGTTTATCGACAAATTGAAAAAAACCAAAATTTTAAACCGCCGCCATTTTTGACTTTGGTTATTGTTTTAGTATACTTATGAAAATAAACATTAAATTTATTCTTATTGTCACTATACTCGCGTTAGTGCTTCGCCTCGCGTTTAATCTTTATTATGGCTTTAACGCCTCACCGGGAATCGATGGCATTGTTCTCGACCGTATTGCCCATAACCTCACGACCGGCCATGGATACTCTAATTTCCCCGATGTTCCCACCGCGAAAAAACCGCCCGCATTTATTCTAATTATCAGCTTAATCTATAAAATGTTTGGGCCGCATAATTATATTGCCGTAAGAATTTTTTTAATTATTTTATCCTCTATTACACCCGCGCTTGTTTATTTAATTGCCGGGAATATCTTCATAGGGTCGGTTCACGAACCATCCTCGCGAAGCATACCTAAAATATCCGCCTTGCTTACCGCCATATCTCCTCTTTTAATTTACAATTCCTGGTGGTTTTTATCAAATACTTTTATGTACTTTATTTTGGCGTTGGGGGTTTATCTTATGTTACTTCCTCGGGATAAATTAAATCTCCCCGTACTTTTAGGAAGTGGATTATGTCTCGGAATCACAACTCTTTCCATCCAATATGGCACGGCCTTTTACCTTCCCCTGCCTTTTATCTGGCTATATTTTTCCCGCCCAAAATATTGGTTAAAACGATCGGCAATAATAACTTTGGGGATTATGATTCCTCTCTCCATCTGGATAACAAGAAACTATTATGTATATGAAAGTTTCATTTATAATAATACTGAAAGCGGCATACGTTTTTGGGGCGGAAATAATCCCAAGGCTGATGGTAACTGGACCCCCTGGATCGGCTCAGCCCGTTTCTATTTTGACAGTCAAAAACCGGGATGGGGCAATTCTTCCAATTGGATCGATCTTTCCGATAAAATGTCCACCCCCTTTCAAGACCTTGTTTTAAACAAAAAGGATATACTTTCCGAACCGGAAATAAATGAACATTACTTTTCTCTTGGAATAAAATGGATTAAAGACAATCCGCGCGATTATTTAAAATTGATGGGCAATAAAATATTAATATTCTGGCACCCTTTTTCCAAACATTCAGTAAGCCCTTTTCTGTCCGGCGGTTTCAGAAAAACTTCATTTCTCTTTGAATTGTTTATCCTGCCATTTTTTATAATTGGGGTTATTTACAGCATAAAACAATGGAAAAATTATACTTTTTTATATATACTTGTTGTTCATCAAATATTTATCGGGTTATACCATTTTGGCGATATTCAGCAAAGAATGCGAATTGGAAATTATATTTTAATCTTTTCCGCGATAGGAATATATTTTATAAAAAACTGTTTGCATAATTTCACAAAAATGCAAAAAAACAAATAGTATTAACAAGTTAAGGAGATTTTCGGATGGGAAATAATAATTTTCTTAATTCGACATTATTAATATTGATATTACTTACATTTAATGTCAATTGTCAAAAACCTTCCCAAAATAATAAAGCTAAAAATTATGGCGTAAAAGGCATCGTAACTTTTCAAGGCAAACCGGTTGATTGGGCTTTCGTCTATGTTTATAACGATGAGGATATCAGTTACAAAAAAGAATACGCGGCCATTTCTAAAGCAACAAAACGCGATGGAAACTATCAAATTTCTCCCAAGCCCGGCAAATATTTCGTCGTGGCGAGAAAACGTTGGAACTACGCATCAACCGGTCCGCTAAGGATTGGCGACTATCAAATAGATTATAAAGAGAACCCCATTACTATCGAAGAAAATAAATGGGTTGAAATAAATTTAGAACTTGCAGAAATAAAAAGTGAACTTTCAATAAGCCCGCAAAAAAACACGGGCATTAAGGGCAGGATAATTTCAAAAAATAGCGGCAAAAAAGGTGTTTCCTTTATGTTTATTTAAATAATGATACTGAACTGCGAGGCCCATCCTATTACGCCTTGGTTAAGCCCGATAAGAATGGGGATTTCCGTACTGATTTACCTGCAGGAAGCTATTATCTTACTGTCCGGGAAAGAATAAACAAAGACAAATTTGGAATTTTAACAACAGGTGATTTTAATGCCGATTACCAAAATAACCCGGTAGAAGTCAAATTAAACAGTTATTCAAAAATAGAAAATATAATTTTAGAAAAAATTGACCCTGTAAAATTAAAAAATATCGAAATGGGTGAAATAAAAGCGGAAACGCGAACGGTCATCAGGGGAACCATAAAAGATAAATCCGGCCGGCCGCAAAAAGGCGTTTACGCCTTTGTTTATCAAGATTCTCAAATGATTGGAAAACCTTTATACCGTTCGGTAATGACAGGGAAAAACGGGTTTTTTGAAATATTTTTAAGCCACGGCGGGAATTATTATCTGGGGGCAAGAGATACATTTGGCGGCCCTCTTTCCCCGGGAGATTTGGTAGGAGCATATAACGGAACACCCGAACATATTATAAATATTGGAGATGACGAAGGGAAAGACAATATTGATATTGTGGTGGAAGAATTTTATTAACATGAAAAAAACACATTGGTTATTCTTAATTTTACTTATTGGCTTCTTGCTGCGTTTCTTCTATATTTATTTTTTTGTAGGTTTCTCCGCTCCGCCGGAATCGCATGGATATTGGCTGGAAAAGGCGGGATATAATCTTTCTCAGGGGGGTGGTTTTGGGATTCAGCCTGATATGCCGACAGCAAAAAAACCGCCGTTATATCCGGCCTTCCTCGCCTTTATTTATTTCTTTTTCGGGCAAAATTTCGCTCTCGTGAAATTGGGGCATATTCTGTTGGCGCTTTTGACCTGCCTTTTTACGTTTTTGACGGCAAAAGATATTTCACAAAATATTTCCGGGAATAATGATTTTTCATTATTCCCAATTTTCTCCGCACTGATCCTTGCGGTCATTCCCACATATATTTATATTTCCGGACTGTTTTTAACGGAAAACTTATGTATCCTATTTTCTTTACTGGCAATATTTTTCCTTCTAAAAACTGAAAAGACACCGTCTTTTATTAATCAATTCTCAACCGGACTATTTTTGGGATTAACAAACCTGACACGGCCAAATTTTATTTCTTTTCTTTTTATCCTCCCCATTTGGGCATTTTTACGATTCCCCGGGAAAGAGGCTTCGAAAATATTTTTAACAATCACACTTACAACATTAATTGTTATCGCGCCGTGGATGATCCGCAACTGGAATATTTATCATGGTTTTATTCCAATTGCTACCGGCGGAGGAAGAATTTTTCTTGCCGGCAATAATCCGGAAGCGATAGGAGACGCTATTCTTGTAAGCGGCTCGCCGCGCCTTTATTTTTCAGAGGGAATTCCCCAGGGAGAAGAAAAAAGAGACTGGACAAAATGGGAAGGAGATTCATGGCAGAATATGTATCTTTCCGACCTTGACTCTGAAAATTTTTCTTCAGGCCTGGACGAAAAAGAGGCAGACAGAAAATATTATTTACAAGGACTAAACTGGATTAAAGGCAATCCACTTGGTTTCCTTAAATTGTTACCTCAAAAGGCTTATCGTTTTTGGCAATATTGGAGCCCGCATACCCGCTGGCCTCCCTTATCCGGCAATTTAAAAATAATTGATCTTTTCTTTTATATTCCTTTTCTGCTTTTAGTCGCGCTTGGAATTATTTTTTCATTTAAACAAATAACCTTAAGAACCTCATTCTTTTCTCTTTACTTAATCTTAATTTATTCCCAAATCATAACATTGATTTCCTTCGGCGACGCCCGCCAAAGATTTTTATTCCTGCCGTTTCTATCGATCTTCGCGGGATGGGAATTAAACAATTTATACTTAAGTTTGGCAAAATTCAAAAAAAGAAGCAGTTTTTTATCGAAAGAGCATTAGCGGAAATGATTTAGCGCAAGAAGGATTGCTTCTTAACAATATTAAAATTTGCCAAACTCAAGTTTATATCTTAATTTTACCGGCAAAAAATCCCGCTAAAATATAAATCGTACCGGCAAATAAAAAAGTCAGGTTATAGCCGAGGCTCATCGATAGAACTAAGGCTAAAAGCGACCCAAACACTGAGCTCGCACCATTAATCGCCCAAACATACGAAATATTTTTACTTTCTTTCTCAGGCAACAAACTTATTCCCATGGGAAAAGGAATCCCCATTAGATATCCCAACGGAAAAAGTAAAATCATTGTTAAAATAATTTTGACCGCGGCACACAACGGCATAAATTCCACAAAAAATTTATCCAAAGGATAGCCGTATAACGGCACTAAAATAAATAATAAAAAAAAGATTATAATTCTTTTTTTGAAAAAAACGCCTGCCTTCTTACTCGTCAAACTGCCTATCGCGTTAAAAAGAAGTAAACTAAAAAGAATTACGGATACCGCATAAACCGGATGCCCCAGAAAATATATAAATTTGCGGATCAGTGTAATTTCAACAAGCATGTAAGCTATTCCAAGGAAAGAAAAGTATAAAGGAACAGCGATATTCTTTCTTTTAAAAATGAACATTGAAATCAGCAAAATGTTAATTAACAGAAAAACGAACAGGAATTTACGCAAAGTAAAAACAACCCTTAAGGGGAAATCCCTCTTTTCTTTCGGCCAATTACCCAACCAAAAATCTTTCGGTTTTAAAAATGTGGAAAAAAACGGACGATCATCCGTGGACGGCGCGATATCCAACGGATATTTATGATAAAATCGCCCGACATTTTTTTCTTTAATAAAATCAAAGATATCTCCATCCCCTTCCAATCCGGGATAAAAGTCCAAATTAAAATTTTTTTCGCCGCAAATAGTTTTTATTCTGCTAACTTCTTCTTGAGTAAATCTATCTTTTTTAAGCATAAAGATATTCATCCCCCGCTCTTTTACAAGCATCAGATGTTTGGAAAAATCTTTTTCACCCATTGCTTCCAACGACGCCCTGGCAACAGAAAAAAA
>JBDROR010000097.1:0-2383 GCA_043809805.1 bacterium | reverse complement strand
GCCAAAAACTCTGCTCGGCGTTAAAAGAAGTGCCAAGCTCCCAGATATATATCTCTCCTCTACATTTTGACATTATAGAAAATTCATTCTCTAAATCCCATGTCTCCACACAAGTACTTGATACAACAAGGTCAACAATACCATTATTATCTACATCAGTTATAACTACCGGCGCTATAGGTAAATACCATAACCAGCAATTAGGTTTTTGAATAAATAGCGGGTATACATCTGCCATATCATTAAGCGATATCAATGAACCGTCAAAATCCCAAGCCCATACCCCGCCGCATGTTGTCCAATCACCATTGACCAAAAGTGTTTTTGCTAACCCTCCATTGGCTATAACAATATCCGCTTTTCCGTCGTTATTAACATCTCCAATTGTAGGACTTACAATATTATTAACCCCTGCTAACTCTGCTGTCTGCGGCCATCCTTGAGCATAAATACCAGTATGGTGAACAACATGTATAGTAAAAGTTCCTAAAGAATTATTTTTGGCCCAAGTTATCTCTAAATCTCCATCGTCATCAAAATCAGCTAAAGCTACTCCACTGCCGCTGAAAAAATCTTCTTCGTCTATTATCGGCCAACCGGGAAAAAGCGAACCATTTCCTTGAAAAACATAAACGCTATTCTCAAACTTAACAACGACCTCATCCTTGCCATCATTATCGATATCTCCCGTGACAACATTAAGTATACGTCCCTCTCCTAAACTAATCGGCCAGCCGGAAACCTCTGTACCATCAGGATTAACAGCAAATATCTTATTTGTCCCCTTGTAATCATCACCATCACCCTGTCTCTGCGTAATAATAATTTCTAATTCCCTGTCTTCATCAAGATTACCAATTGCGGGCAAAGAAGAATAGTATGAGCTAATGTTACCCGACGGCAGAAAAAGATCAAGCTTCTCATTTCCCTCTTTACTAAAAATATACAATCGTTCATCAGAATTTGACCATGCAACAACTTCTTTATTTCCATCACAATCCACATCGGCGATGATCTTCATCGGCCCCTTACTTAGTTTTGTTAATACCGGCCAGCCATCCATTGGCGTACCATCATAGTGAAATGCTTTTATTTCTCCAATTTTGTTATTTCCATTAACAAAAATTTCTTTATAATCGTCATTATCAACATCCGCAATAGCAAAAGCATCATCATAATTATTTATTCTTGTTGATAATAAAACTGCCCACAGTAAACGCCCTTGATAATCGTAAACTTCTAAAAAGTTACCTTCATAATCTTTATCGGGATTATTTATAAAATCTTTTCCCGGATTTCTAATAGTAACGATTTCTTTAAACCCATCATTATTTATATCTTCAACCGCAAATGACTGAGCATCATTGAGGGCTAATGAATTTTTGGGGAAATCTACCGGCCAGCCTTTTTTAAGTTTAAAATCCGCGAATATCATTTTTACGAATAAATCTCTTGCCCCCTGGTTATTATATATCCGTAGGCGTAAGCTATAAAATCCTTCCTCAGGCAAGGTATTAGGAGCAATTGTAGCAATAATATTGTTATAACTAGCTCCCTGGTCTAATCCAGTAAGAATAACTCCTTTACTTAACCATTCAGTAGGATATAATCCCCGGCCATACTCTACACTATAGTTTGTAACTTTTCCAGCAATGGTCGCTATAATATCAATCTGCTGATTAGCATTTATAATATCAGTATGCATTGGTGAAGTAATATAAGCATTAGTAATACTACAACCTCTTCTATCTTCAAATATACCGCTTTTAGAATTAGCACGTAACCTTAAAACGATTTCTTCAATTAGAAAATCGCTTATATCCCATACAGCAAGAACATCATCTATAACCGGTAAACTCGAAGAAGCAATAGAAACCCATTGTGTGGGATTTTCACCTATACCATAGTCTAATGTCCAATCAAGAAACCCTTCTCCATTGATAGTCCCTTTAATTTCAATATTTTTTACGTCGAAAAAACTTTGCTCTTTGGGAGAAGTCATTACTACTTCCAGCGGCTGGTTAATTTGTAAAGCTTTATGTAAATTCAACCGGCCGGCACCGGAATATTTATCATACCCGGCAGATAAAATATCATCGCTTCCTTTTTTTAAGGCTTGTCTTACTTGCTCAGTTGTCAAAGAAGGCTGATTCGCTAATATCATTGCCGCGGCGCCGGCAACATGCGGCGCGGCCATAGACGTGCCTGCATTGCGGAGATATTGACTGTCAACAATCAAATTTTCATCTCCGGTACTAGCGGCGCGTAAAGAAAGAATATTACGATGATAAAAAGGCGAACTAACATTTTCGCCGGCGCCGGGAGCGGAAATATCAATGAAATACCCATAATTGGAAAAAACCGCTTTCGCGTCAATTTCCGT
>JBDROR010000096.1:0-4110 GCA_043809805.1 bacterium | reverse complement strand
ACAGAGAAGAAGGTCTCAGTGCTTATGTATGTATTAGAGAACGGGGCGGATGAGGATTTGAGGATGGCAGTTGCGATAGTGTTGGGATATTTTGATACGGCGGAGAGCCGGAGTAAGTTAAGTCAATTATTAAATGATGGCAGTGAATTTGTTCGAGTAAGTGCCGCGGGCGCGTTAGGGATATTGAATGATGAATCGGGATATGAAGCAGCTGTACGAGCGGTAGGAAGTAATGATATGTTTATGCAAAGCAGGGGAATAATGGCGTTAGGTTATATAGGAAAAGAAGAAGGCAGGGAAAAAATAATGCTGGCTGGTAAGGATTTACGGTTAGGAGGGACTATAAGTGTGGCGTTAAACCAGTTGGATTTGACCCAGTCACGGGCAGTGGCGCGAACACGAGGAGGAGAAATAGAGGACAGGACAGCAAAAATAAATGGATTAAAGGAAGGATTAAACGATACTCGTGTAGCGGTAAGGGAGTGGGCGTTAAAGGGATTGATATTGGATTTGGACAGAAATAATGAAGAGGTGAAAGCGATATTGATAGAGATAGCAAAGAATAAGAATCATAGATCGAGCAGGAGTGTTTGTAAAGAATTAGAGACAAGGGGGATAGAGTGGTAGGGGTGGGGAGGGAAAAGATTTATTATTAAAGTAAAGCTATGCTATAATCGAAACATATGTAAGTAAATACGATAGTTTATAAATTGTACCATTTTGATTTTAAAAAAAGGAATAAATGGTCATAAAAATAAAACACTGTAAATTTGAAAAATTTCAAATGAAACGGTGTTTTTTTGTCTTAAGTTTGTGATCTATTTAAATGGTCTGAAAAGTGGATGGAAAATTATTGGGTGGGCGAGAAAACCTGAATTAAAAAAAGGGAAAATAATATTGTGAAATTTGAATGGGATACAGAAAAAGCGGAGATAAATGAACGGAAACATAAAATAACATTTTTAGAATCCTGCTATGTATTTTCCGATCAATATTTATTGACAATGTTTGATATCGGACATTCGGAATATGAGGATAGATGGATAACCATGGGGCAGATTCCGAATGGTAAAATATTGGTGGTTAATTATGTTTATCGAAAAAGGAATGAAGAAGAATTTATTAGAATTATATCATCGAGAAAGGCGGCAAAAAGCGAGGTCAAACAATACGTTACAAGAAGGGAGGGTAAAATAAATGCGGAAAGAATATGATTTTTCAAAGGCAGAACAAGGTAAATTTTTCAGACCGATAGAAGCATTAGAAATTCCTGTCTATTTAGATAAAAAGGTAAAGCTTTTTTTTAGCAAAAAAGCTTTAGCCAGAAAAATTGAACTTGGAGATATAATTAACACAGTTTTGCGTAAAGAGATGGAGATGTTAAAGGAAATAGAAGTTTAAGATATGTGAAAATAAAATTGATTGCGCCGGCCTGCAAAAAATACGGTGGCAGGCAAGAAAACCGGAGTGGGGAGAGAGTTTTTGGGATTTCGGGATTTGAAAGTTATTCACCGTAGGAAATAACGTTCCCAAAATCCCACGAATGATTTTAACAACGTTCCAAAAATAAGAGTGGAGTCATATGAATATAGCTCAACAGTATGTAATAGTATTATTAACAACTTCGTCTACGGTTTTTTTATTAGCATGCTTTGTTTATTTTAAAAATTCGCATAAAACAGTTAATCAGACATTTACATTTTATTCATTATGTATTGTTATTTGGAGTTTAGGACAGGCGTATCATAATAGTGCAACTAATAGGATAGATGCTATTTTTTGGGCTCGTTTTTTTCATGTAGGAGTTTTTTTTATTTCAACAGGATTTTTACATTTTACACTTGTCTTATTAGATATAAATCAACTGAAACGAAGGTTAATTGCAGTAATATATTCTATTAGTTTTATCTTTTTATTCTTTGATTTTACGCCTTTATTTATTTCAAATGCAGTACCTAAGTTTTCAATAAATTATTATTGGGTAATGGGGCCTATTTATCCTTTTTTCTTAATGTTTTTCAGTTGTAATGTAATATATGCCCTTTTTTTGATGCACAAATATTATAAATTTTCAACTGGAATAAAACAAAATCAACTAAAGCTTTTATTTTGGTCATCTTTATTTGGCTATATTGGTGGTTATTCTAATTTTCTTCCCCTATTTAATATCCACATATATCCATTTAATCCATGGGGGACTTTTACTGTCCCAATTTATGCCGGTATAGTTGTCTATGCCATTGTCAAGTACCGTCTTATGGATATTCAAGTAGTATTTTCTAAAACCCTTGTAATGATATTACTAGGGACCGGTGTGGTTGGTTTTCATCTTCTCTCTGTAAAACTTTTACATCCAGTAATAGGCTATTATCCTGCGAGTATTGTTTCGTTGCTAATAATAGGCGGTGTTCTCTTTGCTACTCCCCTTAGCAGAAAACTGCAGTTAGGAGTAGATCAGATGGTTTTAAAAGGTAAATATGACTACCAGAATATGATCAAGGAAGCCAGCAGGACGGTAACCACTATTCTGGATATGAACGAACTGGTTAATTACATAATCAATCTCCTCAGACAAAGTTTTGGAGTGGACAAAGTAGCTTTGCTGATGAAAACCAAAGACGGCGCTTATAGATTGGAATATGGTTATGGTATTGGAGAACAATTACATGAGGGATATGCAATAAGAAATGGTATGATCGAATTGGCGAAAAATAAATAGACATCCTATAAAGATCAGGATGTCTTGATTACACAGATTGAAGAAAGATTACACAGATGGAACAAAGAGATTCTTTGACTGAAAAGATAATAGGTTGCTGTTTTAGAGTTCATAAAGAACTGGGACCAGGCTTTAATGAAAAAATATATCAGAACGCGTTGAAAAATCTATTTGAAGTACAAAATATTAAATATGAAACAGAAAAAGAATATGAAGTAAAATATTTGGATAAAAAAGTCGGGAAATTACGGGTAGATATGGTAGTAGAAGGTAAGGTAATAATAGAGATAAAGGCGTTAGCAGGGAATATTGCTCAAGTGTTTCAGTATCAAGTGTTATCATATTTAAAATCATCTGGGCTTAGGATTGGATTATTAATAAATTTCGGGAATAAAAGTTGTCAGATAAAAAGATTGATGAATTAATCTGTGTAATCTATGCCTGATAATCTGTGTAATCAAGGATAATGAACGTTTTTAATGTTCATTATACTAGGAGTTGCTTGTTTTGATGGGGTAGGAGCGGGTTCAGAACCCGCCCTTGTTGCGCGTGAATTAATTAAATACGCGAATTCAGCCCTTTGCCGGGCAAAGGAAAATGGCGGGAATAGGGTTGAGGTGTGGTAGGGGCGAATCCGTGTATTCGCCCTTACAAATAAAATTTATTAAAGCAAAGATATGATATAATCGAAACATGTATAAATACGATAGTTTATAAATTGTACCATTTTGATTTTGAAAAGGGGGATAAGATGGTTTCAAAAATAAAACACTGTGGATTTGGAAAATTTCAAATGAAGCGGTGTTTTTTTGTTTTAAGTTTATGATCCATCTAAACGGCCTGAAAAGTGAATGAAAAATTATTGGACAGCCAAGAAAACCAGAGTGGGGGGAGAGTTTTTTGGATTTAGAAATAATGAGGGGAAATATTCAACAATTTGACAAAATTGCACAATATATATCATGGTTTCAAGAATCTAATCGACAGAAGGTTGAGAATCTAAAAAAGGTTAATAAGCCTTCTGTGGGATTTGTTTCTATATATACCCCTGAAGAGGTTTTTTATGCTGCCGGATTGGTCCCTTTTAGAATTACTGGAGAAAAAGGGATACCGTATAACATGGCGCGCGCGTCACTTTTTGCTAATTTATGTCCATATATTTTAAGTTGTTTGGAAGAGGGGATAAAAGATATATATAGTTTTTCAAACAGCATTGTAATTGTAAATAGCTGTGATGCAAGGCGAAGGTTTTATGATGCATGGAAACACTATATATCAGCGCCTTTTGTACATTTATTAGATTTTCCTAAAATTGTCTCTTTTGATTCAAAGGATTATTTCAAAAAACAAATTATTTTGCTGATTAAAGCGCTTGAAGAACATTTCCAATG
>JBDROR010000095.1:0-4740 GCA_043809805.1 bacterium | reverse complement strand
CGTCATCCCGATAGGATACATTTCAAATATCGGAGTGGATGGGATAACATCGCTGATTGGCCCGAATAAAAGGGAATATTTTCTGAAATCGTATACGCTTGGAGCGTGCAAGAGCAATAAATCAACTTTTTTCATTAGATTCCCCACTTTGTTCGGAATGACAACCCGCCCGAACAATTTTGTCATTTCGACCGAAGGGAGAAATCTTTCCCCGTACGGGCGACCGGCCGGTCGCCCCTACAATAGATTTCTCGCTCCCGCTCGGAATGACAAGAAGGCATTCGGAATGACAGGCAGCATTATAGTATATTTTTAAAAAATTTGCAATTTGTAATGTATGATTTTATGTTATAATCATAAAATTATTTATGATAAAAGGTGCGTTAAATATACTCCAAATTATTAATGAACCATGGACAAGCGGTATCACGGAATATGGACTGATTTTAAGCAGGGGATTGAAAAAACGTGGGCATACGGTTGTTATCATTGGTTTAAAAGATACTCCTGTGGAAGAGTCAGCAAGAAGGGATAATATTAAATTTGAGTCAATAAACAATATTAACAGCCTATCCCCGTTTAATATTTTTAAGTCGGTTAATCAAATTAAAGATGTTTTAAAAAAAGAAAACATAGATGTAATCAATACGCATCGCGCGGAGGGGCAGACACTTGGATTTCTGGCTAACAGATTAGCAGGGAACAAGGCTGTTTTAGTTAGAACAAGGGGAGATCAACGGACGGCAAAGAATAATTTTTTTAATCATTATTTATACCGGAATTTAACTGACAAAATAATTACAGCGTCGCGAATGGCAAAAGAAAATCACTTTGTAGGTTTTGATATTGAGGATAAAATCGCGGTTATTCCTTCGGCAGTTGACACCGATGTGTTTAATCCTGAAATTTCAGGGGGGAAATTCAGGGACAATTACGATATAAAAAAAGATGAATATTTAATCGGAATTATTGGGCGGCTGGATCCCGTTAAGGGGCATTATCATTTTTTTGAAGCCGCGAGCCGGTTGAAAGATATTTTACCTTCTGTAAAGTATGTGGTTGTTGGGCAGGAGGAAAATATTAAATTTGAACAATTAAAAAAAATCGCAGAATCTTTTGGTTTGCGGAGAAAAGTTATTTTTACGGGTTTTTATGAAAATGTTTCAGAAGCTATCGCGGGTATTGATATCGGTGTAATAGCTTCAATTGGTTCTGAGGCTGTCAGCCGTGTATGTTTAGAGATGATGGCGTGCGGTAAACCGGTAATCGCGTCCAGAGTCGGTTCAATACCGGAAATGATATTGGATGGCGAAACCGGATTATTGTATAATCCTAAAGATAGTAACAAGCTTTCTGAACATATTAAAATGTTAGTATCAAATCATGGTCTAATGGAAAAAATGGGGCGAAACGCTTATTTAAGCGTAATGAATAAATTTTCTGTCGATAATTTAATCAAAAATACCGAGGAAATGTATTTTGAGGCGTTATCTAAGAAAGATTTCTCACTTCGTTCGAAATGACAAAATAGACGGTCGAAATGACAAATGGTCGGTCAGGTTGTCATTCCGAGCGAAGCGAGGAATCTTATACTGACAATATAACAAGTTACGGAGATTTACGGGTGGAAAAAATTACAGTAACAATAATATGCACCAATGAAGAAAAGAAAATACGCGGCGCGTTGGAAAGCGTGAAATGGGCGGATGAAATTGTAATTATTGACGGTGGTAGTACGGATAAAACATTAGAGATATGCCGCGAATATACTGATAATGTTTTTATTAATCCATGGCCGGGATGGATAGAACAGAAAAATTTTGCCATATCAAAAAGCAAAAACAAATGGATTCTATCATTGGATTCCGATGAGAGGGTTTCGAAGGAATTAATGAAAGAAATTAATAATGAATTGTCTTGTGGCGGTTATGATGGTTATCACATACCTATTAAACCTTTTTATATAGGGAAACCCGTATTGCATTGCGGCTGGTATCCGGGATATAAAATGAGGCTTTTTAATAAGGAAAAAGGAGGCTGGGGCGGTACGGAGCCGCATGAAAGCCTTATTTTTTCAGGAAAAGCAAAAATACTTAAATCAGATATAGACCACTTTGCGTATGATTCAATTGAGGAGCATTTATTAAAAATAAATATTTACAGTAAAGTTGGGGCGGACCTTTTAATTAAAAATGGGAAAAGGGTTAGTTTCCCGGATCTGATTTTGAGGCCGGTTTTTACTTTTATTAAACAATATATTTTACAATTTGGTTTTCTGGATGGATGGCGGGGATTTTTGGTATGCGCGTTTAGCAGTTACGCGAATTTAGCGAAATATAGCAGGGCGTGGGAAAAACAAAACTCTAAATCCTAAACTCGAAACACTAAACAAACCCGAAACCTAAAATTCGAAACTCAAAACAGTATAATTTTAGGTGTTTTGTTTTGAGTTTATAGTTTTGAGTTTGTTTAGAGTTTAGGATTTAGTGTTTAGAGTTTAAATTTATAATATCATGATGTTAATAATTATTTCCCTCTTGTTTGTATTCTTAGTTTTCTCGGCGCGATTTAATTACTGGCGGCTGCCCAACAAAGGGATACCTATATTGATGTATCATATGGTGAGTGAGAAAAAACGCGGTTCAAAGATAAATAAATTACGGGTATCGCCGAAAAAATTCAGGCGGCAAATGAGGTTCCTTAAAGAAAAAGGGTATCAAAGTATTTCTTTTTCCGATTTGGTTAATTATTTCGAAACAGGCCGTATGGATGTTGATAAACCTGTTATCATTACATTTGACGACGGCTATAAAGATAATTATATTAATGCGTTTCCCATTTTAAAAGAATTTGGTTATAAAGCCGTATTTTTTATAGTAACTGCTTTTATAAATGAAGAGAGTTTATGGAATATTGAAGATAAAGAAAAATTAGTGAATTGGGATGATATAAAAGAGATGTTTAACGCGGGAATGGAGTTTGGCAGCCATACGGTCAGCCATCCATTGCTGGTAAAGTATTCGCGCGAAAATTTGTTTAATGAAATAGGTGATAGCAAGAGAACTTTGGAAAAAATATTAGGAACGGAAATTGTATATTTTTCATATCCTTTTGGAAAATTTGACGAGGAGGCTGAAAAAGCAGTTAAAAAATGCGGATATAAGATCGCGTGTTCCGTTAAAATGGGCAAAGTAAGTTTAGAAGATGATATTTATAGTTTAAAAAGAATATTAGTCCGGGGAGATGAAATGTTGTTTGATTTTTATCTTCAGTTGACGAGGGGAAAGAATCGATTATAAATACTTTTTGCAGTTGTTTATTCCTATGTTATAATATAAATCCCCCTTTTATTCCCCCTTTGGAAAAGGGGGACTTGGGGGGATTTTATAAAAAGGAGGTGACAAAGATAATGAAGAAAGCAGTTCTTTTGTTAACAATGGGTTTAATGGTTTTGGCAAGCAGTTATGTTGTTTGGGCGCAGCATGATAATGAATGTAGGGATTGTCATAGCATTCATGACGCGCAAGGTGGAAAAATAATAGCAGTAGCGCCTGATGTAAAGACTGTTAACCCATCAACAAAAAAACCTTTATCGGGTATTTCATCTTTATGCTTGGGGTGTCACTCTGGTGAAGGCGGCCCGGAGATTGGTATTATGAGGTCTCATCCGGTTGGAGTTGTCCCAAATTCGAAGAGAGCGCAAGTCCCCGCTGAATGGTTAAGGGAAGGCGGCCTTTTTGAATGCAGCAGCTGCCATGATTTCCATCCAAATATTACTAATTACAGATACTTGCGTATCGATGTAGGACCAAATGGAAATGATTTAGGTAAATTCTGCGCGGTTTGCCATTCTGACAAACGCCGTAAAGCAGATAAAAAACCAGCGGTACCGGCACCACTAGCACCAGTACCAGCGAAGTAATAGGGTGTTGAGATTGTTTCCTCCCCCTTTGCGGGGGAGGATTAAGGTGGGGGGTGACTTGCAATTCCGATCGTTTTGACCCCTCACCCTGACCCTCTCCCTCAAGGGGAGAGGGGGAAAGAGGATAGATGCAAAGATTTTTATTCCTGGCGGTTATTTTAACTATAATTTCAGAGCCTGTTTTTGCTCAGCATGATGAAAATTGTTCGGATTGTCATAATTTGCATGATGCCAGAGCCCCGTTTAGTATGGCAATTAAACCCGATACCACTGTAAATAATCCCTATACAAATGAAAAAATTTCAGGACAATCGGCAATTTGTATGGGATGCCATAATGGCTCGGCTGGACCGGAAATAGATATGAAAAAGACACATCCAATAGGAATGAAACCAAACCCTGTCAAAGCAATAGTCGATACGACGATTTTAAGTAAAACCGGCATTTTTGAGTGCGGGAGCTGTCATGATTTCCACCCGGGCAATACAAAGTATAAATATTTGAGGATAGATGTCCAGGAAGGAAATATTGGTTTATTTTGTGCGTTGTGCCATTCTTCAAAAAGACAAAAAAACGCGCCTGGTAGAAATGAATAATGTCAAAAATAGCATGAAAAAATTAATAAAGGAGAAAATAGATGAAGAAGATAATAGGGGTTTTGGCATTATTCGGAATTATGTATATTTTACCTGTTAAAATAAATGCCGCGCAGGCAGTTGAAATAGGTTTTGTTGATATCCAAAAAGCCCTTGAGGAATGTGATGTAGGTAAAAAAGCAAAAGAGGAACTTCAGGGTATGGTGGAGAAAAAACAAGTTG
>JBDROR010000094.1:0-8305 GCA_043809805.1 bacterium | reverse complement strand
ACCTCATGGATCGCAGATACCGCCCTGTTTTCATAATAATAAGGTTTTAATCCGGAAGGCAGCGGCCTCAAATTATATTTTATAAAATATTTGCCTGCACCGCTGAAATTAATTTTCCAATCCTCGAAAAATATCGCGCTTGCGAGTGAAATCACACCGGACACCTCTGGTTTATTGGCTGCTAAATGCAGGGCCAGATTTCCTCCTGTAGATAATCCCACAACAATTACTTTGTCTCCAATAAGTTTTGTAAGTTCATACGCGTCCTCAACCGATTGATACCAATCTTCCCACTTAATGTCCAATAAATCTTCTTTTTTTGTCCCATGTCCCTCTAGAAGCATTCCATAAACATTGAATCCCTTGATGTATAAATACTGTCCCAAATCCCCCATTTCCCAGGAACTCGCTGTAAAACCATGTATTAATAAAAATGAAAACTTCGTTTTTTGCTCATGGAACAACAGAAACGGCTCGTTGTCTTTTCGTAATTTGTTTTGTATTAAAGATAATTCCTGCTGAAACTTAAGTTCTGCTAATTGAACTTCAGAAAACCTCTTTTCATCTACTAGATTCTCCTGCGCGAAAAACCTGAGGGTTAGGGGCAGTAAAAGAATAAAGATAAGTAATATTATTTTTTTAAAATTTTTCACCTAAAAATCCCCGTAAGTTGTTAATTGTCAGTATAAGATTCCTCACTCCCCACCGCTACACTTAATTTTCATTCCCCTTTGTGCCAATTACCGTTGGCATGAACGTTTCACTTACATTATCTGTTTCCCACGCGGACAAGCATTTCCTGAGCGTGTTTAACGGCTATTTGAGACTCTTTTTCTCCACTCATCATTTCCGCAAGTTCTTTTACCCTCGCGCTTTTATCAAGCAGACTTACATTTATAATTGTGCGGTTATCCTTAACCTCTTTTGCAACCTTAAAATGGCAGTCGGAAAACGCGGCAATTTGCGGGAGATGCGTGATAAGTATCACCTGCCTGTTATCTGAAAGTTCCTTGAGCTTTTTTCCTGTAATATCTCCAAGCCTTCCTCCTATCTGAGCATCTATCTCGTCAAAGACCAAAACAGGTATCGGGTCAACCTTCGTCAATGCCTTTTTAATGGCAAGCATCACCCGCGCGGACTCACCTCCTGAAACTATCTCCGTCAAAGGTTTTAATTCTTCACCCACATTCGGGCTCATGTAAAAAATAACTTTATCCAGGCCTTTATTGTTTAGTTCTATTTTTTCAATTCTGCACTCAAATTGGATGTTTTTAATACCTAGTTCCTTCAATTCTTTTTCAATTGTATCCTTCAAAAAACCTGCGGTTTTTTTGCGTTTTGAACTTATTTTTTCCGCTATTCTTTTCAGTCCGTTCTGAACCAGTCGTATTTCTTCTTTTAGTTTTGAATCGTTATATTCCAGATTCAATAATACTTCGTATTTACTCTTTGCCGATTCGTATATTTTTTTTGCATCTTCCAATGATGGGCCATATTTTCTTAATATCTCATAATAAATATCGGACTGAGAGTTAATATCTTTCGTTTTCTCGGAATTAAAAGAAAGGCTGTCGAGGTAATTGCCAAGATTATGCGAGAATTCGGAGGCCTGATCCTGCATATTTTTCAGGACATCCATAAATTCAACTGTTCCCTTATCGAGATTATTCAGGTTCTTCATTGGCCCGAACGCCTGAGTGATTAGCTTATCCAAACCTGTATTTTCGTCCTCAAAAATCTTAACCAATTCGCTCGCATACTCATACAATTTTTCGGAATTATTTATACGCTCATACTCTTTCAAAATATTCTGATACTTACTCTCGTCAAGCGGAACTTGTTCCAGTTCTGTTATCTGGTGCTTTAACAATATCTCATCCTGTTCACGGTTTTTGGAAGAGGATATCAATTCATCCAGCTTTTTTTGCAAATTTAAGTAACCGGCATATTTTTTTACATATTCTTCTTTTTCAGATGCTAAATCAGAAAGTCTGTCGACAATCTTTATATGCGACTCTTCCGACAGAATCATCTGATGATCATTGGCGCCATGGAAATCGACAAGATGGTTTCCAATCTCTCTCGACTGCGAAACTGTCATATTAAATCCGTTTATCTTAATTCTATTGCGGCCATCCGGAAGGTACGTGCGGTTTATAATAAGCATTAGGGGCGAGGTGGCTGCGTCACTTGTGACCTCATCCTCATTAGAAATATATTCCGAAAAAACGGGATTTTGCAGGGGCGAGGTCACCTCGCCCTTCCTAAATTCAAATACGGATTCCACAGTACACGGTTTATCAATATCACGTATTTGAGAGCTGTCTAAACGCTCCCCCAGACAAAAACGCAGAGCGTCAATAAGTATGGATTTTCCCGCGCCGGTCTCTCCTGTAAATATATTTAATTTACAGGAAAACTCTATCTCCAGGGAATCAATCAATCCAAAATTTTGTATTTTAAGTTGGGATAGCATATTTTATTCTAATTTATTTCGGCAAAATCCATATCGCGTTCTTTTTCAGACAAACCCCGATTTTCTTTCCGGCGCTGATTTCCATATCGCGATACGCGCAATTAGGAATTATAACCTCAATATTCAAATTTTTATCCAGTAGTTTCAAAATAAGTATGTGATTCCCGCCTTTTTCAAATATCTCCGCTATTTCCCCTTCTACAAGGTTATCCTGAACAATCGGTTTAAGAGGACGGTCCTGCCTGATTACGGCAATCTCTTCAGGACGGATACCGCAAAAGACTTCGTCTTTTCCATTAAATCCCCCTATTTCCCCCTTTGTTAAAGGGGGATTAAGGGGGATTTTTACTTGTGCTTTTAAACTTAATCCATCTTTCGTTCTTATTAATACCTCATTATCCTTTCTTTCCATAATCTTCCCGGAAAATATGTTTTGATTTAACATGAATCGCGCCACTTCAATACAATTCGGATTATAATAAATCTCATCGCGGAGGCCAATCTGTCGCATTTTCCCATCAAGCATTATGGCCAGACGGTCTCCCAGCATAAATGCTTCTTCGCGGTCATGGGTAACATGGAAAATGGTTATTTTATACAACCTGTTTATCTCTTTTAACTTTAACTGCAATATCCTTTTTTGATATTCATCAATAGAGGCGAACGGCTCATCCAGAAAAAGTACTTCGGGATTAACCATTAACGCGCGCGCTAACGCGGCTCGCTGCTGCTCACCCAAACTTAAAGTTCTCACATCATCGCGGCCGATTATGTTTTTGATATTCAAAACTGCAACCAGATCATCAAATCGTTTATTTTGTTCGTCAACGGGAATCTTTCTTTCCCGGGCGCCGTAAAGAATATTATCTTTGACTCCCAGATGAGGAAAAAGAAAAGAATCCTGAGGAAGATAACTGATTGGACGGCTTTCCGGCGGTAAACAAGTAATATTTTTCCCATTCAAAAAAACATTGCCTTTAAAAGGGCTTCGCAAATTGATAATCGTCTCAATCAAAAGCGTTTTCCCAACACCGCTCGGCCCAAGCAGAACAAAATACTCGCCATTGTTTATGTTCAAATTCACATTAAACAAAATTTTATTATCTATTTTTATTTGTAAATCTTTAATTTCCAACATCCTACCTCAATTTTAGTTTGTTGAATAATTATTTTTTTCTGTCATTCCCGTGAAAACGGGAATCCAGATTCCTTGTAAATACTAGATTCCCGCCTGCGCGGGAATGACACAATTAGGTAAAATGGTAAATTATTCAACAAACCTGACTTTTGCCTTTTAACTTTATATATGCCATCCCTCTTTTTTAACCATCTTTTTGAAAATCACAAGAATAACAACTGAAATAAAAATCAAAATTGTGATGAGAACCACTGCCTTTTCAAGATCGACAGACGCTAAACTTAAATAAATGCCTATTGGCAGGGTATCTGTTTTCCCTTTCATTGCGCCGGCAACCATAACCGAAGCCCCAAACTCTCCCAATGCGCGGGCCCATGTAAGGATAAAAGAGGTAATAATTCCATTTTTCGCGATCGGCAGTGTAACTTTAAAAAATGCTCTGACGCGGCTGCTTCCCAAAGACCGCGCCACTGATTCGTAACGCGGGTTAATACTGTCAAATACCGACTTCAGTATTTTTACCGCCAGTGCGACAGTCACTGTAAACTGCGCTAAAATTATCCCCTTTACACTAAAAATAAAATCAACAAGGTTGTTTTGAATAAATACCCCGGCTCTTGTATTAAAAAACATTAAAATCAAGGTTCCTAAAGCAACCGGAGAAAGAAGAATTGGGATATCAATAACCGTATCGATAATATCTTTGCAAAAAAAATCGTAGCGGGAAAGCACATAAGCCGAAGGGATCGCGACAAAATTGGCGATAACACTCGCGACTGTCGCGGTAAAAAAACTTAATCCGATAGAGAATAAAACATCTTTTGAAGCAAGTAAAGTTAAAAAAGTCCCAATTGAAAGAAATGATACCTGAGAAAGAATCAGTGCGAGAAAATATAAAACAAGCAAGGCCAAAATACTGATAAAAAAAATATTAAAAATCTTTTCTAAAATTTTACAAAAAATATTACCACCCTTCCGGCAATGAATAACTTCCGCCTATTTCAACTCCGGGATAGTTTTTGTTAAGTTCTTCCGGATCTGTTATATAACCGCTTTTTCTGAAAATTTCCTGCGACTGCGGAGCCCTTAAATAGTTTATATATTTTACAGCTAATTCCTTATTTTTGCAATAGATAGAAACCGCCGCGGGGATATAACTGATTCGTTTAAAATATTTCGGTTCAATCGGTATGGATCTTATCTTATCAGGCGACCAGTTTGCAAAGACACTCCATCCGAAAATCACGTCAACATTTTCCATCACAATAAGCGAGGCGGTTTTCGCGCAGCTTTCGGCATAGGTAACAATTTTAGGTTTTATTTTTTCTTTCAAGCCGCTTCCTTCAATTATCTCAACAGCAAATAACCCGAGGCATACCGTCCCGGGAACCCCGATTCCTATACGAATATCCTTTGAAGCTAACGATTCGACTCCTGTTATCTCCATCGGATTTCTGGACTGAACGCAAACAGATGGAATTAAATACGCGGTTCTTTCCTCTGTTTCAGGCAAAACAAGGTTATCTTTTTTTGCCTTCTCCATAAAATCCGATGACCCGGGAATATAAATATCCCCTTTTTTAGCCAGTTTCATCTGGGAAAGAACACTCCCCGACCCGCCAAAACTCGTTTCTATTTTTATGTTGTTTTCCCTTCCAAAATTTTTGTTTATTTCCTCCAAAACAGGTTTACTCGCCGAGCCGGCGAAAATCAAAAGAGTTTCCGAAGCGAAAGAATTTGAGACTAAAGTTAAAACTATTAAAACAGGAAATAAATATTTTTTCATTTAAAAAGCTCCTTTAATTATATTGCGCAATTCCCGTCCCCGACTCTTATTTCCATTTTCATGAGGACAAGTTTTCGTCCGGGATGACAACGCTTCACTTACCCCTCCTATCGTTATATCTTGTAAGCTATAACGCATTTTAAAATTTTTTAAAACTCTATTTTTTTTGTTTCACCACACAGAAAATCTTTAAAATTATTATGAAACTTCCAGAATTCTTCCACAGCCTTCTCTCCATGTTTCGTTAATATTGCGCCGCCCCCTTTTTTGCCGCCAGTCGCAGTTTCCACAAACGGCTTCATGGCCTGCCTATTTACGGAATCAACCAAATCCCACGCGTGCCGGTAAGCCATTTTCATTGACTTCGCGGCTTTGGAAATTGACCCGTATTGTTTTATGCGCTCAAGAAGAACAATCCTGCCATAACCAAGGAATATCCCATTTTTGCCTTCAACCCACAGTTTACCTTTTAGGCTATAACCGTTTTTCTGCCCCAGACACATAACAGGCAGCCTGTCTTTTTTTGAAAATTTAAGTTTTGTTTCCCGCATGCGTAGTATACTATCGGGAATAACGATTATTGTCAAGAAATTTTTCTATTTACTCAATATGAAACTTAGCCGGATTGTCAATTGGCTCTGAAAATTTGGCGAGTTTCTATAAATTTCCGCATATCTTCCGGCACCGGCGTTTTAAAAAATAACATTTTGCCGGTTGTTGGATGACGGAATGATATTTTTTCAGCATGTAAGGCGGCCCTTCGAAATTTTATAGGATAATCCTTAGCAACCGCATATTTGCGCTCCCCAATAAGCGGGTGGCCAATACACGCCAAATGAACTCTGACCTGGTTAGTTCTACCTGTTTTCGGTTCGACCTCAAGCAATGTCGCGCCTTTTAAATAAGTTAAAATTCTATATCGAGTCAATGAAGACTGCCCGATTCTTTTATTTTGAGTAGGAAATACCGCATAAGTTTTGGGGTCAGTTGCCAAAGGAATATTTATTTCTCCTTTTGGATTTTTAACACGTCCATTAACTATTGCAAGATATGTTTTATGAACAACACGTTTTTTAAACTGCTCTGTCAAATTCGCGAGCGCGGCTTTGCCTTTGGAAAATATCACAAGCCCTGACGTCCCCCTGTCAAGCCGATGCGCCGGATACGCATTCGGGTATTGCCCGTTCAGGCCACGCCTGTTCGAGCCCGGACATTTTGACTTTAACGCCTGATTAACTAAATTAACCAGTGTCCGCTTTTCATCTTTTGGTGTAGGAACTACAAGCAAACCCGCAGACTTATCAACCACAAATAAAACATCATCTTCATATACAATTTTAAACGCCCGTTTTTTATCCATTTTCCACCCCTTTCATTTTATATACTTGAGTTTGGCACTTTTAAAAACTTTTTAAATTTTTTTATTATATTTTCTGGCAAACGTAAAAAACTCAGGCGCATCATGGGTGTTCGCCTGCAGTGCCATTGTTAGAATCCCCACTATTTTATATCTTCTCTTTTCGTTTGTTGATGCAATAATGTAGGGGATAAACTCGCTATGCACTCTCCGCACCACCGTCCCCTAAATTTACTAAATTTAATGGTTTTGTTGATACTGTGCTGCATAAAAATCAAGTATATTACGAATCATCTTCTGATATTGAGTATCTTGTTCCTTAGCAATACCTTTGAAAAATTCTATACTTGATTTACTTAAAGATATTGTAACCTTAATATTATCCTCTTTTAATACCAGCTTTTCAGGTGGTGGAAGAAAATCTTTAACGATTCTAAGTTCCCCCATTGGTTCATTGGTGTATTTTATTTTTCTTTTCATAAATCTTTTTCCCCTTTCTCCAATATCCAGCTCCAAATATCCGTATTACATTATGCCGATAAGTAAACCTAACAGTTAAAATGCCGCCTTCGCATTTACCAATGCAATAATACCTCGGTTCTGAATCACTACGGCTAATATCTTCGGCGACAATACGGTTGGAGTCAAGAAATGCTTGTTGTGCTGCTCTAAATGAAATATTGTGTTTTGCTTGATTTTGTAAATCTTTTTCAATATCCCATTCAAAACAGGTTTCTTTCATAATCGCAGTATAACAGAAGAAAAGCATAAAAGCAATAAAAAAGTATTGCTATTTGTATGGTTATTTTGCTTTTAACGGCGAGTGCGAACGCACAACTCGCCGTTCGGGCGCGCGCAGCGCGGCCGAACAATTAATATACGAAGTTCGTAATTGCCGGAAATTTTAATAATAATTACACGCTTTTTACTAATTTTTGATGCTTTATTACAACAAATTAGCTTTATATTTCGTAAAAAGCCCGTAGTATTATAAAATATGAACTTCGTAAAATATAGGTTTTCGTACTTTTAATCAATAGATCGCGCAGAATGTGCATGCTTCAATACATTTCCGGCATTTTGTGCATTTATTTTTATCTATTTTTGCGAGGGTTTTTGCTCCGCCCTGTATTGCCTGAACCGAACAGGCTGTAATACAAAGCCCGCATTTTTTACATCGGGTTTCATCGACTTCAAACCTTAAAAGTTCCGTGCAAATACCTGCTTTGCATTTTTTCTCAACAATATGTTCGTCATATTCCTTGTCAAAATATCGCAGAGTGGTTATAACCGGATTGGACGCTGTCTGCCCAAGCCCGCACAAAGAAGTACTTTTAATGGTCTCGGCAATATGTACCAGATTAACTTTGTCATCTGGTGTTCCTTTTCCCTCACAAATGCGGTCTAGGATATGAAGCATCTGGCTAATACCCAAACGGCATGGCGTACATTTCCCGCAGGATTCATTTTTACAGAATTCGAGAAAGAAACGCGCAAGATCAACCATACAGCTTCCTTCATCAAGAATCACCGCGCCGCCTGAACCCA
>JBDROR010000093.1:0-12981 GCA_043809805.1 bacterium | reverse complement strand
GTGTATCGTGAACACCTACACCTGCAGTAGTAAAAGCCTGAAATGTTAGTGTATTATAATCAGCAGGATAATGCCTGTCACTTATAGTGCTTGGGGGGATACCGTGACAACTGGTACAATTTGCCGGCGGCCAATCCCATGGATGGCAGCCTGTGCATTTCGACACACCGTCATAATGCGCGGCTACTGACGTTGTAGGATATGGCGGTATTAAATTATCAATCTTTGTAGCATCAGGCTCTGTCAGCGGGCCATATTCACCACTACTATCAGGCTCTTCACCGCCATAATGACAGGCCAGACAAATCCTCCTTGTCCGGCCAATTGGCTTATCATTAGTCCAATCAGTATAATAAGTAGTAGAAAGTAGGTCTCCGTCTCCAACGACATTAAGAATATAATTATCAGCTATGCCATCATAAGTTTCAACCGCCCCATCTCTGTCTTCATAGTCATCGATATACTCCGCGTGCGGATCGTGGCAGGAAGTACAGGATAGCCGGGGTAATATATTTCGATCGTCACTTGTTGTATCAGGATCGGCATAACATGCAATTGATTCAAAACTAGGATATCCCAGAGCAACATACCCGGTAACATATTCTCCATATCTTGTCATGCAATTGTTACGATATAAATGGCCCGGGCCATGACGTTTTTCTCCTGTATCCTCATATAACAGTCCATTCTGGCCATGAGCATTAACTAAAATATGGGCCTTATATTTCCCTAAATAAAAACCAGCAGGGTCAGGAACAGTACTATAACCTTTTTGCCAGTGACAATACATACATAAATTTTGAATTAAACTAACACCGCTCGTGTCTGTCAATGGAACCGGCCACAACCTGTCACTTTCAGCCCCATGAGGAATATGACACGCGGCGCAAGCACCAGCAAGATTTTGCCCCGCATAAGTTGAAATATCGGTATGGGGCCTTTTCCCCCAGCTCTTTTCTGCTAATACAAAAAATAAACTCAATGTAGTAAAAAAAATCAGGCTCTTTTTTAACATATTTGTAATTGTCATTTCGACCACACCATTTTGCAAGTATAAGATTCCTCACTTCGTTCGGAATGACAACCCGACCGCACATTTTTGTCATTTCGACCAAAGGGAGAAATCTTTCTTCCGTAGGGGCGTGATTTATCACGCCCTGATTTCTGGGCGCAATAAATTGCGCCCCTACAACTCGGAATAACAAATTGTTCCGTTCGGAATAACAAACCCAGCTCCACCACCCAATTAAAATCTCTTCCTATCCCGTTTCCATTCATAAACCAAAATACACCCCTTCCCAGAATTAGATATATATATTTTATCATTCTGGTCAATAAATATACCCATCGGAAAATATAAAAATCTTTCTCCGCCCTCTTCATGACCAAATCGAAAAACAAACTTACCTTCTGTATTAAAAACCGAACAGTAACCTAAATACCGATCCAAAACATAAATATACCCCTCACTATCAACATCCATATCAATAATATCAAATAATCCACCTGGGCCAGTTGCGCGATTGCCAAAAGAAAAAAGTAACCTCTTTTCCTTTTTACTATATACATAAACTCGATTCCCATAATTATCACCTAAATAAATCCTTTTCAGTCTGGATTTTTTATATCTATCGATTGCCACAGCAGAAAGACAAGCATATTGGTTATCCTCATTTCCTGATTTAGCCCATTTCCTTAAAAGTTTCCCTTCCTTATTAAAAATATACACAAATTTAAAATAGGCCGACATATATATTGTTCCTTCTTCATCAACTACCACACCCCTTATTCCATACCATTCCCCTTTTGGACTTTTAGGGAGAATAATCTTTTCAAGGAAATCCCCCGCAGTTGTAAATTTTTCTATGGTGTTATGCCCAGCATTACACAAATAAATATTATCATCAAGATCAATATCAATTCCTGTAATCGTAGACTGCATTTTCTCCCAAGGCGGAGGGCATTGGCCGTCTTGCAGACTAAAGTTTCCCTCGTATTCTCCCATTGGGTTATAAATTTTAATGGCATTTAAATTCCCTCCATTTACATAAAAATTACCTTTAGAATCAACCGCTAAAACCGCTATTTCATATCCGATATTAATCACCTGCGTACATTCTACAGGAATACCAGACTCTATTTTTGCCGTATCCTGTTTTTGTGCAGTGGTATCCTGTGAATGGGCAGAAGAACAAAAGATTATTAATCCTGCCAAAATTAAAATTTTATTTAATCTATTCATATTCCGTTATACCTCCAAATATACTAATTGGTTTCGTTAAGTATATCATAAACCATAAATAAAAAATGAGTAAAAAACGGAGTAAAATGTGATATATTTTTATTTATGATGATTTGTCGTATTTTTTGATATGTAAATTACTCTTCAGGGTAACCCCGGATAACTTCATATCTTGACAATAACCCATGTTATGATATAATCTGAAATCTTATATTTTAAGGAATGTTTATGATATACGAGAAAACAATAAATTTGCCTAAAACTGATTTTCCGATGCGCGCCGAACTGGCAAAACGCGAACCGGAAATAGCTAAAATCTGGGACAAAGAGGAAATTTATAATCAATTGAGGAAGAAAAGAGCCGGGAAAATAAAATATATCCTCCATGACGGCCCTCCTTACGCGAATGGCCACATCCATATCGGTACCGCCTTTAACAAAATACTGAAAGATATAATCGTTCGTTATAAATCCATGCAAGGATATGATGCCCCATTTGTCCCGGGTTGGGACTGCCATGGATTGCCTGTGGAACATCAGGTCACAAAAAATCTAAAAGACAAAGACAACGCGTCTATCATCAAAATCAGAAAAAAATGCAGGGAGTATGCCGCAAAGTTCGTTAATATACAGCGGGAAGAATTTAAAAGATTAGGCAATTACGGTGAGTGGGAACATCCTTATCTTACCATGAATTTTGATTACGAGGCGGCTATAATCGATGAATTCAGAAAGCTGGCCAATCTTGGTTATATTTATCACGGAGTAAAGCCCATTTATTGGTGTGGAACTTGTGAAACAGCACTGGCTGAAGCTGAGGTGGAATATGAAGATGAGTCCACAGATTCTATTTATGTAAAATTCCCATTAACTAATCCTCAGGAGATATTACCTGATTCAAAGGAAAAAACTTATATTGTAATTTGGACCACGACGCCATGGACACTGCCGGGAAATACGGCTGTAGCAATCCATCCAAAAAAGGATTACACTGCTTATAAAATTGAAAATGAAGTATTTATTATTGCCAAAGAATTAGCAAATAGTGTTTTTGAAAAAATTAATAAAAATCCGGATAAAATTCTGGAAACATGGGAAGGAAAATCTTTGGAAGGGTTAACATATAAACACCCTTTCATTGATAGAACCGGACAGATAATCCTGGCTGATTTTGTTGATATGGAAACAGGTTCCGGATGTGTCCACATTGCTCCGGGACATGGTGAAGAAGATTTTGAAATAGGGCAAAAATATAATCTGCCTGTAATAGCTCCAGTCGACGCGAAAGGATGTTTCACAAATGAAGTTGAATTATTTGCGGGGCAAAAAGTTCTCGAGGCTAATCCGGAAATTATTAAACTTTTAACGCAAAAAAATGTTTTAATACTTTCTGAAAAGATTATGCATTCATACCCTCACTGCTGGAGATGCAAACATCCTGTTATCTTCAGGGCTACAAAACAATGGTTTATCAGTCTTAATGGTAAAAATTATTTAAGGGAAAACGCGCTCGAAGAAATAAAAAAGGTAGTATGGATCCCCTCATGGGGAAAAGATAGAATTTCCCAAATGGTTACGAATCGTCCTGATTGGTGTATTTCCAGACAGCGGGCATGGGGTGTTCCTATCCCTGTATTTTTCTGTGAAAACTGCAATCGTGAATTTATCGACGATGACACCATGAAAAAAGTCCATAATCTCGTAAAAAAACACGGCGCTGATATTTGGTTTACTATGAGCGCCGAAGAACTAATACCCGAAAACAAATCCTGCCCTGATTGCCGCGGGGAAAAATTCAGAAAAGAAACAGATATTCTTGATGTCTGGTTTGACTCAGGGGTCAGCCACGCGGCAGTCTTAAGGCAAAGATCGGGCATCTCATGGCCCGCCGATTTGTATCTTGAAGGAAGCGACCAGCATCGCGGCTGGTTCCAAAGTTCCCTGCTCACATCGATAGGGACGGAAAAAATGGCTCCTTATAAAAGTGTGCTTACTCACGGATTTGTCGTAGACGGCGAAGGCAAAAAAATGTCCAAATCCACAGGGAATGTAATTGCTCCGCAGGAAATAATAGAAAAATATGGATCTGATATCCTTCGTTTATGGGTTACATCGGAAAATTATCAGAATGATATAAAAATATCACAGGAAATTCTGAACAGGCTCACAGACGCTTATCGCAAAATAAGAAATACCTGCCGTTACATTCTGGGTAATCTTTATGATTTCAATCCGGAAACCGATAAGGTTGACTATAATAACCTTTTGGAAATAGACCAATTTGCCCTCCTCCAACTGCAAAAGCTGTTGGAAAAGAGCGTTCAGGGATACAATTCTTTTCAATTCCATTATTTTTATCACGCGTTATATAATTACTGCGTTAATGATTTAAGTGCTTTTTATCTTGATATATTGAAAGACAGGTTGTATACACACGGCAGAAAATCAATCGAAAGACGCTCAGCTCAAACCGTTTTGTGTGAAATAATTATAAACCTCGCGAAAGTAATGGCTCCAATAACGGTTCATACAGCCGAAGAAGTTTGGCGGAACATACCAAAATTCCATGGCAAAGAAACAAGTATCCATTTAACCGAGATGCCTAAAATTAATGAAGAATATATTCAAAAACATCTTGAAGAAAACTGGAATAATTTAATTTCAATAAGGAAAGAGGTGTATTCCGCGTTGGAAATCGCCCGTCAATCTAAAATTATCGCTAAATCACTCGAAGCAAAAGTTACACTCTTTGTCGAAGATAAAAAACTTGAGGCATTCCTTAATAAATATAAAAATGAACTTCCGACAATTTTCATTGTCTCGTCAGTAGATATTTTGGATGTTAAAAACAAAGCAAATAATCTATTTACTGCCGTTAGCATCCCTAATTTAACAATATCCATAGAAAAATCACAAGGAATAAAATGCGAACGTTGTTGGACATGGACAGAATATTCGGTGTCCGATAAAGAACATCCCAATTTATGTTCTAAATGTTTAAAAATTATAAATTTAAAGGAAGGAGAATTACCATAATGCCAACCCCAGTTAAACTTAATAAACAAAACCTTAACAAATTTAAAACGTTACTTGAAAAAGAAATTGATACGACTCGCAAGAACCTGCGAAAGATTGAAGAAAATATTAAAAAAAGCCCCAGGGAAGACGCGGGAGACCTATCCGCTTATAGCATCCACATGGCAGACCAAGGGACAGATACAAACGAAATAGAAAAATTACTGTTCCTCAGGGAAAAAACCGAAAAATATTTTTACAAACTTGAAGAGTCTTTTAACAAAATAAAAACCGGCGAGTATGGAATCTGCGCCCAATGCCGCAAACCAATAAGCAAAGAGCGGCTAAAAGCTGTCTTGTGCGCGTCTTACTGCATAAAATGCAAACAAGCAAGACAAAATTTACAAGAATAATATGCCATTCCGAGCGGTAATCTGTTGTAGGGGCGCAATTTATTGCGCCCAAAAATCAGGGCGTGATAAATCACGCCCCTACGGAAGAAAGATTTCTCCCTTCGGTCGAAATGACAAAATGTGCGATCGAAATGACAGAGGTATATTAATATCATGTATTTTTATATGTTAGGAATTATTCTTATAGCCTTAGATCAAATTACCAAGTTATTGGTAATAGACAAATTAAGTCCAGGCCAAACTGTGCCGATTATCGACGGGATGCTTTATTTTACTCACGCCCGCAATCCGGGAATTGCTTTTAGTTTATTTCCCAATATGAACAAGACAATAATTATTTTGTCGATAGTCACTATCTTTTTGCTTTTTTCCATTTATAGGAAAACAAGTTCAGACGACTTGTGGATAAAAACGGCGTTAATTTTTATTGCAAGCGGCGCGATTGGAAATCTTATTGACCGTATACAGTATAGCGTAGTAATTGATTTTATTGATTTTCGAGTCTGGCCGGTGTTTAATTTGGCTGATACTTTTATTGTTATTGGAGTGGCTACAATTTTTGCCATTATGTTTTTAGGGAGAAAAAATGCATCCGATCCTTTTTCAATTGGGTCCAATTAAAATATATGCCTATGGAACCATGTTATCCATAGCTTTTTTGATAGGGATTTATAAGACAGCTTTTGACGCGGAGAAAGAAGGCATCAAAAAAGATTATATATTCGATCTTGGATTTTACTGCGTTTTATCAGCTATTGTTGGGGCAAGGCTTCTTTATATTATTGTAAATTACAAATTCTTCCTGGAAAATCCGTTAGAAATCATTTTTTTCCATCATGGGGGATTGGTATATTACGGCGGGCTTATCGGCGCGTTTACTGTTTCATATATTTATATTAAAAAACATAATTTGCAAACATGGCAGATTTCCGATTTAATCGCGCCCTACCTGGCGCTTGGTATAGGCGTTACAAGAATAGGATGTTTCTTAAATGGCTGTTGTTTTGGGAAAGAAACTAATTCATATTTAGGAATAAGCTGCGGGGCTGACAGCCTTGCCGGATCTTTTTTCGGCAAAAGTGTAGTTGTCCACCCTACCCAACTCTATGAATTCACCTATTGCTTTTTATTATTTATCCTGCTTCTTGTTTTTAAAAAATATAAAAAATTTCACGGACAGCTATTCTGGTTGTTTATTCTTTCTTACTCAATTCTGCGCGGTATTAATGAAATCTTCCGCGGAGACGGTGAACGTGGAATTTACTGGATATTTTCCACTTCACAGTGGATTGGCATTTTTACCGGGTTAGCGGCTATTATTATGCTTTCCAAACTCAGAAAAAATAAAATTAAATTTGTGCAGTAAATTACTTGACATACCTTAAATATTAAATTAGAATACCCAGATACTGAATAGAATATGATTATGCCGATTGGAAATTTGACAGCAAGATTTGCGTGGTCGGTGTGTGATGTGTTCGTCAGTTGCCGGTTTCCAGTTAACCGGTTAAAAAAATAAAAAACTGGCAAACAGGCAGCCGGCTAACCGGTAAACTTTAATAGAGGAGAAGAAAATGAAGATCTACGCAGGGAACTTATCGTATGAAACTACCGAAGATGAGTTGAAAGTTGCTTTCGAACAATTCGGGAAGGTTGAATCCACTACCATCATTACTGATAAGTATAGTGGTAAGTCAAAAGGATTTGGATTCGTGGAGATGTCAGTTGAGGCTGAGGCAAGAGCAGCAATCGATGGCCTGAACGGCCAGGATTTTAAGGAAAGAACCCTTAATGTAAATGAAGCTCGCCCCCGCACTGAAAATCGCGGCGGCAGCAGAGGAGGATTTAACGGCGGCGGCAATAGAGGCGGATTTGGCGGCGGCGGCGGCGGTGGCGGCGGCGGACGCGGCGGTAATAGAGGAAGCCGTTATTAGTCATTAAAATATAATAACTTCTACTATATAGTTAGTTACCCGTAGGGGCGGTTTGCGAACCGCCCCTGTTTTTTTAGGCGGTTTATTTTTGTCTTTTTATCAAATCTACAAACGCCTCGACCCTTGTCATAATCCCAGTCTCACTGGAGTGTTCATCCAAAAACAGTGAGAGCACGGGTATTTTTTCTTTCCGCATAACCTTTGGGAAAATGCTGTAAGCCACAATTTCCGGCATACAGGTAAAAGGCGCGATTTGTATTACACCGTCATAATCGCGTTTTTTCGATAAAATGCTCTGGCCTATCGAATATAATCCTTCTCCGCCAATATGCTCCCTAAGATAAGGTTCCGCGAGTTTTTTTATCATTCTAATTTCAGACCGCGCCTCGCTATCAAACAACCATACCCGTTTCAGCCAATTTGTAATTCTTACGGTCCTGTCAACATATATTCCCATTTCCGCGAGCCTTTTTTCCAAATTAAAATTTACAAACGGTTCCAAAATCATAAAAACCTCGCCTACAATTGCTATTCGTAAATAATCTTTCTTTTTCTCTATTGCTACCTTCGAAAAACACTCATTAATATATTCATTAAAACTCTTCGTTTCATTTATTTTTTTCATCCGGTCAATCTCCCTCAAAACCTTATAAAACACCTTTTCACCTTCACCCTCAACCGTTTCAAACAGACGAAACAACCTTAAATTATCTTCCGCTGATTCTATTAATTTCATTTTGTGCCACGCGAAATATAACGCTTTTAACACATCCCATGTGGATTTTGTTTTTGCTATATATTTAACTTTTTTTATAACCTCCAAAAGCCTTGTCTGATTAATCGACACAAGCTCAAAATCATAACCTAAATCCTTAAGAATTCTTCTTTGTATTTCGCCATAATAACCAAACCTGCACGGCCCTTCACCGCCGCCTGTAACAATCAAATCCGCCCCCAAATTCATCGCCTCAATAAAACTTCCCAGATTTATTTTTAAAGGCAGGCAGGCGAACTCAGGCGCGTATTTTGAAGCCAGGGAAAGTGTGTTTTTATTCGGGCGCGGAGGGACAATAACTTCACTGCCCAAGGATGTAAAGATTGATTTTACGGCTATATAAATATAGCCCATGTGGGGGAAAGTAATAATTGGATCCTTCGTCACTTCGTTCCTCAGGATGAATGGTCGGAAATTTCCCGACCATTCATTTTAATCATTTCTATAAACGCCTCTAATCTCGTCTCTAATCCAGCTGAGCCGGCGTGTTCATCGAGAACTAATAACAAATAAGGTTTTTTATTATATTCCCTAACCAAATAACTAATCAGTTCCCCCATGATTGAATCAGGGCCGCACGAAAAAGACGCAATATTAATTATTCCATGGATATTTTGTTCTTTTATAAAATATTTTGAAGCCCCGACGATATCGCGGCTCAATGTCCAAAATATCTTTTTTGGCAGTTCATCCGCCTCTTTCAGTATGGTTTCTCTTGGGACCATATCGGGCGTCCAAATTGCGGCGCCCCTTTCTTTTAACTTGTCTATAAGATTCAAATTCAAATTCGAATCATAAATATTATATGGATGCCCTACGACAGCGATATTTAGCTGGTTTCGTGTCACTCCCGTGAATTTTTCTGTCATTCCCGCGAAGGCGGGAATCCAGTATTTTTTTAACGCCGCCCTCCACGCGTTTAAACTTTTAAAAATACCCGCATTAAATGTCCTGCCAATTTTGATAATATTATTATATAACATTAATTTTTTTGAGAGGTTAATATTCAACTCAATTAATGGAGGCAAACCCGGAATTATATTTTTTACAAGATCAGGCAGGCCGATTATTTTCGGACAAAATGTGGCTCCTTTTTCCACACTCATAAACCGCGGTAAAAAAATAAAATCAACATTTTTTTCTTTTAAATCAATGATATGCCCGAAATAATTTTTTATAGGCAGACAAACCTCATCCGGCACCAATCTTGCTCCCTTTTTCAAAACCAGATGAGTCGGATCGGATAGAACTATCTCAGCCCCTATCTCATTAAAGAAAGTCTCATAAACCGTATGATAATTGTAATACAATAACGCCTTTGGGATACCGATTTTTTTGTTCAGTCTCTTAATCCTCTCTATTCATTTAAAATTCTTCGTCTCTTCGCTGGTAATGTCAAAAACTAACCACAGAGAACACAGAGAAACTTATAAATATTAATGAGTTAACAGTGAAATTCTTAATTTTTCCCTGTGATCTCTGTGGTTCATTTTTATCCCCGATGGCTCACTTTAATTATACTTTTTTCTTTATACCTTTTGTCAAACCGAATAACAAAAAAATATGATATTAAGAAAAATATGAAACCAAAAATAATTTCGAAAACTTCTCCTCCAACAATCATTCCGACAATAACTCCTATAATAAAATTAATTACAGGAAAAAGATACAGCATAAAAAAACAAAGGAGCAAACTTCGCCCTTCTATTTCTACAGAAACTAAATCCCCCTGAGAAAAGACCGAATCGGATTTCACCTCCATTGTCATTCCCTCTTTTCCTCTACTGCATAACTTGCAGCTATGGCACGCCGGTTTTGAATCAATCTGAATTTTTACTAACCCATCTTTAGAATCTATTACTTTCCCTTCTTCTCTAATCATTTTCATCCTTTGGTTTTTTTGCTATACGCTGTCACAAAAATCTTTTTCTATCCAGCCTTTTAATCCATTAGACAGGATAATTTCCAACCAGTTTCCTGAATCATTTTCAATATAAACTTCCGTCCCTTCATGCAAAACAAACCCTTTTGAATAATTTTCACCAGGGCCGTTTCTTACCTCAGCTTCTTCCACGGTTATAACCGCTTCCAATTGTTTATTAGTCAAATAGGATGAAATGAAAAATATTATACCAACGCACAAAACAATGAATATCAAATTTTTATAAAATATTACTTCAGCGGAAACGTTCCTTTTGAGAATACAAAATATTAACAAAAATATGAATAACAAATATAAAATACCGCACAATATTGTCCATTCATTAAATGTGAGGATGGAAATAATTCCCCCCCAAATTATTCGCGGAAATGGTTTTTCGTATTTGATTTGATCAACAACCTTTTCGCGCGCGAATGTCAAATTGGCAATAATATCCTTATCTCTCGGCGATAACTTAAACGCCCTTTTATAATTTAAAACAGCCTGGCCCAATTTATTGGTTTTATAATACGCATTACCAAGATTATAATAAACAGTTTTGTTCTTAACACCTCTATCGATCAAATTTTGGTATCTTTTTATAGCGCCGGCATAATTTGCCTTCTCATACAAATTATTGGCAGTTTTAAATACTTCAAGTAAATTATTGTCTTCTTTAGCTAATATATTGCTATTCAAACAAATAATAGCTGTTAAAATTAAAAATAAGCATCTTATCTTTTTTGCCATTTTTGCTTCTCCAAAAACGATATTATATCTTTTGCTTCATGGTAAATCTTATTTCTCCATCCTGACTCAGGTTCGATTGGACTAAATTTAATGTAATCGCATTTATCCAAAAATTCAATAATCCTTTTCTGTTCGTCTTCCGGTATATTTATCCCTTTAAGCGTATCCTTTAAAGATTCAGACGTAAGTCCCATTTCAGCTATATTCAGCTTGTCCCCTATGAAACCTAAAATAGAGCCCGCGATTAAATGACAATAATCGCTTTTATCGCCACTCATTAACTTCTTCCCTTCTTTAAACCTTTTTTGAACAAGCCTGCTCGCGCCTCTATCTCTTTTATAAACCGGATTAAATTCCACCTGCTCACAATGTTTGGAATAAACCTTGGCAAAAACCAACAATAAAACCGGTAAACTTATTGCTAAAATAAATAAACGATTTTTAAGCAGGAGCGGCTCGTGAACCGCCCTTACTGCTTTTAAATTTATATCTGATTTCACGGGACGAATATCTTTTGTAATAAGTTTAACTTCTTCCTTAAAAGAGGACGGGAATAATGAATTTTCTCTTGTAATTTCTTCTACTGCTCCCGGTTTAACTGTAATAGGAATATCCTTCGTTTTTAAGGTAACATATTCTTCTATCTCGGGATTAAAATATGTAAAATTCATTCCGCATATAATTTTTTTACCCTCTTTTTTGGGAATCAAATAGTATTCATAAATTTTATCTCCCTGGACTTTATAATTTATTTTTCTTATATTATCCGAACTCCCCGATGGATAAATTTTAAAATCATTTGATACCCCCAAATCAGGTTCGCCAACCGCTTTTATATTGCCCTCCCCTTTTATTTTTATTTTATAATTAATCGGTTTGCCCGCCTGAATCTCATTTGTATTAATTTCACTATCGATATTGTAGATACCGACAGCTCCTTTAAAATAAGAAGGCTTATTCCCCGGAAGCGGCAGGACATCAATAATAATCGGCTCTGTTTTTAAAACAATTGGGCGTGGATTAGAAAAGAAACCAAATGGATCGCTATTATTGGCATATTTTAAAGCGGCCGGGCCAATAGTTAATTTTCCCACAGTTGTGGGAAAAAGCGCAGTTTTTATCTCTGTCACAAGATACTGGCTGCCGTCTCTATTCTCATAATATGTATACTGAGGAGGCAAATCTTCGGTCCAAAAACCGGTTTTTTCGGGAGGTATATACTCAGGTTCTCCAAAAATCCTTATTTTCGTGTAAAACTTAAACGTAAGGGTTATTTGTTCGTTAAAATAAGCCCTTTTTTTATTAACATCGGTTTCTATGAAAATGTCTTTTCCTCTATTTTTGTTTTCTCCAGTTATGGTTTTTGAACGTCTCTGGCTTTTTATATCCTGTTTTTGACTGGAAGGTCCAACTTCGATGGTAATAGGTTCGGTTTTGTAAACCTTTTTTTTAAAAGAAACTTCAACCGGCCCAATAACAAAATCCCCTTCTTTTTTAGGAGCCAAAACATAACTAAAATTTGTAGAAGCCGACATTTTCCCATTAATAATAGAAACATTCTGCGATCGGCCAGATGAATAAACATCAAAATCTTTTAATTGAGGCAAGTTAGGTTCAGGTATTGATCTGACATTTCCATTAATATTAATTGTCAAAACTACCAGCTCGCCAAGTGTCACCTTATTGTTATCCACGCTGGCAGAAATAAAAATATCCTGGGCGGATACACCCTTATAAATAATGCAGGTTAAAAGCAGCAAAAATATAATCTTTATTTTCATCCGTAAATCTCCGTAACTTGTTAAGTTCATTTCGGCCGCACAATTTGTCATTTCGACCGAAGGGAGAAATCTTTCTTCCGTAGGGGCAGCCCTGTGTGGCTGCCCTCTTTTACAGGGCGACCACATAGGGTCGCCCCTACTACCAATCAT
>JBDROR010000092.1:0-2389 GCA_043809805.1 bacterium | reverse complement strand
ATACTAACTATAATATTATTTCTTGTCGCGCCAAAAAACATGGCAACAATATTTATTACTAGTAATAATACGCAAAGCGTCCTACTAACTCCTTCCAAATAAAAAACTTTCATAGTAAAATATGCTATTGGAAAAACTATTAATTGCGCTGTATGAAAATACACCTCCGGCAAAACAAACCCGCCATAATCCCTGACACCCGTACTGAATATACCGTATCGTGTGCCAATTTCCGCCTGTAAATAATCAAATAAAGAGACATTAACATAACTAATGATTAAAATCATAATTGATACTATGGAAAGTGCTGAAATAACCGCGACTGCCGGTTTAACTAAATCTATTTTTGAAACATAAAAAATAAGCGCTATAGTAATAAACAAGTAAGATTTGAAATATTGAAAACCATCATAGTTTACAAAATCAATTCCCGTAAAGAAGTAATAAACGATAGAGATCAGGGGGATTAGTAAGAATAGCATTAGATACAATATCATACCTTTGGGAACACACACAATTTTATGATTTGCTTTTACATCAACTATTAACAGAATCCACGCCAAAACGAATAAAGGCACCTTTAATCCCAATACTTTATCCGCCGGATCAAATATACATACCGCTATTAATAATATCAGTACGATTCTTAAAAGTTTGTTAAACATTCAACTCCCCATTAAATCTTTATGTTGAGCCTATTAGTAGCGAAAATGCATACTATTAAGAATGTTGTCAAAGTCATTTTTTATCCCTTCTCCCAGGCGAAACGTAAGGCTTTCCAAGTATGTGCATTCCGAAAATTGACGCGAAGCAGATTTGGTTAAATCCATATCAATGAACGCACGCATCCATCGTTCATTTACATTGTACTTTACAAAAAAAGTAGCCATTTTTGTTATATTTTTGATCCTCCGGGAAGTATCCGGATCAAATTTGATAGACCCTTCCCCAGAGTGCCACTCAAACTCGCAACTATTGTTCAGAGGGATACCCTCGGTAATACACTTCCTGTAAAGTGTGGTGCCCGGGTAAAGCATAAGAGGAAAACAAGTAGCAAATCCTCCCGGAGCAACACGCTGGCATAACTTTACTGTATCTATGGCATCTCCTAAAGGATCCTTAACCGGAAGGCCGATTATTATTTCCAGTTTCACCTTGATACCAAAAGAAAAAAGCCTATCATAAGCTTTTTTAACCTGTTCTTCTTTCTGAAAACCTCTATTGAAAAGTTTAAGCGAATCCAAACGGGCAGTCTGTACTCCCATTTGTACTGAATTCACAAGCTTCGCCAACGATTTTAGTGTTTTATCAGATGCTCTTACTACAGTTTGAGGGGTTACATTCGCGTATACAGGCAGACCAATTTCTTTTTTCCATGCACGCGTAAAAGATTCAATCCAAGGCCCTGCATCCGCTCCGGCAAGGGCATCATCATCCTCCAATGAAATTTCTTTTGTGTCAAACTCAGACAATACCCTAGCCTCTTTAATCAGGTCTTCTACTGAACGACGATTCATCCAGTATTTATTATACAAACTAGTGCCGTAGTGTTTTCGAATTAACGAATTAGTACAGTATGAACAGTTATATAAACAACCAAAATGTGACATAATATATTTGCGATGACGATTTGCCATACGGGGAATCGAAGTATAGTAATCACGCACAGCCGGCCGCATTTCATTACAGGGCACAGGCGTTCCATTAATTACACTCCTGGCAGTACTACTAATTATTTTATCAACCGTTCCATAAACCGGTCCCTTTACAATGATGTCTATAGCATTATTTTCCACACATTCCGGTACAGCAAAAACATGTATACCTCCAAAAACCGTAGTGACATTTGGGATAACCGATTTTATCTCTCTTGCAAGTTTCTCCGCCTTCATAAAAAAAGTAGATAATGGTGAAAAACACGCAAAATCAGGTTTCCATTTTGTTATTTTTGAAATAACATTTTTGTCGTCCCCATCAAACCACTTGATCTTATGTCCGTGCTTTAAGAATTCGCCTGCAACAAACATAAGTCCATAGGCTGTATCGTTACCGATATGGATCAAAGCAAATTTCTTACTTTTTTGATTCTTAACTGTTCCATCTTGATGACTTAAATTCATATTAATCCCCTGGCAAAAACATTAATTTTTACAAACAATTAACAAAAAACTCTGTTTCTATATCGTAAAAAAGTTGCCCCTGCTATACGGGCAAATTTTAAATATTTGTCTGATACTAACATCTTGATTTTTGCCTTAAAAACATACAAAGGTATTTTTCTTTGAGCGGTGTTTAAACCACACAAGGCATATTTATATAACGCCGACCCTCTTAGCGGCTCAAACTCTTTTTCGATTAAGAATACATAGTCTTGAATTTCCTTAACATT
>JBDROR010000091.1:0-5455 GCA_043809805.1 bacterium | reverse complement strand
CCTCAAGGCTTTCCACGATTTGGTTTTTATCCTGCGGGTTCATTTTTTTAATTGAACGTTCAAAAGAAGGCAGAACTGAAACTTTCTTCACTTGGTTACCCTTTTTATATATTTCAAAAATTCTTTTCCCGGCTTTAACACTTTTGCCCTTGCTTTTTCTCTGTCTACAATACGATCGACATTATTTAATTCTTCGGGAGTATAGCGAGGTTCAATCTCTACAGGTGTAAGTTTTATATAATCTTCCTCTACATCTACTGCAAACAATTCATTTGCTTTTAAATGTAATATTTTCACCACCTTATTTGGAATAGTTACCTGGTTTTTCATTTTTAATTTTGTAATAGTCATTATTTTTTACCTCCGATGATAATTATAGTTCAGGTATTAAAGTATGTCAAGTTATACTTTCTAACCACATGGAACTTTGAACAAACAATTGCAAAAATCAAAACTATCCACACAAATACATCCCCGTATTTTGTATAAAATGTTTTTGCGTCGGTTTTTAAGTAAATTTTTCCGGTAAAAAAACCTTCTGTCTTGATAGGCATGGATTGAATTATTCTGCCGTCAGGATCAATAATAAACGATAAACCCGAATTCCCCGCACGGATATAATAAATTTTATTTTCAACCGCCCTGAAAACCGACATATAAGCGTGCTGTTTCATCCCTGACGGATACTTTTTCAACCAATCATCTTCAGTAATATTAACCAAAAAGTTCGCCCCTTTTTCAACAAATTCCCCTGCCAAATTTCCGAAAATCCCCTCAAAACAAATCATCGCCCCAAATTTCCCTCTACCCATATCAAGCAATCTGGATTTTGGATCCGGATCATATTCTCCCGATTCGATATATTCCGCAAATTTTTTTACAAGGTTAAATTTCTTATTTCCGGGAACTAATTCTCCAAAAGGAACTAAATGGCTTTTATTGTAATAAGAAATTCCGCCGTCAGGGGATATTAAGACCGCGCTGTTAAAATGTTTCTCTTCCGTTCCAATTGTTTGATAACTTGGCGCGCCTAAAAGAAGATAACAGTTCATATCTTTCACAAGTTGAATTAAACGGGTTTTTAGAACTTCGTTCTTTTCTATATCTTCAAGTAAAATTGTTTCCGTCCAGACAACAAGATCAATTTTGTCTTGTTTAACCGCCTGCATGCTCAACGAGCCCGCGCGTGAAAGAACCGCATCAGCTGAAAAATAAGTATAAACATCAAAATTTCCCTGAATTACCGCTATATTCAATTCATCTTTAGGGTTTACTGGATTCCCGCCTACGCGGGAATGACACCAAAAAAATATTGCGCTTACAATAACAATCGTAAAAACAAAAAATTTATCTAATTTCTTTTTAATAAAACACTGCGCGACTCCAGCATTAAAAATAACAATCAAAAAAGTCAAACCCCAGACTCCCGTCCACCGGCTAATCTGAATTAGACCAAGAAATTTATACTGGGTATAACCTAAACTGAACCATGGAAATCCTAAAAAACCCAATGATTTTATATATTCAATGCTGGTCCATACCAATGCCAGATAGTAGGGGTGAGGTAATCTAGCCCCAGTTTTACATACAACAAACCCAAAAAGTCCAAAAAAAAGGCTTAAATAAACGATTGAAAGCGGCAGGGCCAAAGGATGAAAGACACTAACCCAAAATGTGCTGACTGAAAAAAATACCAATCCGCAGAAGAAAGAAAGCGTAAATCCTTGTTTGGGGGAAGTTTTATCAATCGCAATCAATAGGGGAACTAACGCTATCCATGCCAAATAGCCCAGATCAAAAGGAGGAAAACACAAAATCAGCAATAAACCGCTTAGGGAGGAAAGGAAATAAGACATAATTTATTGAATGGACTCATCTCTACGCCACTCCGCAGCACTTTTTATATTTTTTCCCGCTGCCGCAGGGACAAGCATCATTTCGACCTATATGTTCAGCATGTCTTTGTTCAGGCTTCTTAACTGTCCCGGGTTCCGCGTGAGAAAAATACATAGGCTGGCGCTTTTTTACAACCGGAGCAGCACTTTTCTTTAATTGTATCCTATAAATATAATCGATCACTTCTTCCTTAATCTTTTCATTCATCGCGTTAAACATAACAAACCCTTCATGCTGATATTCTACCAGAGGGTCCCTCTGAGCATAAGCCCTGAGATTAATCCCCTCCCTCAAATGGTCCATAGAAAGCAAATGATCTTTCCAGCGGTCATCAACCACCTGAAGAATAATCATCCTTTCTAATTTTCTCATTACGTCATATGTAATCTCTTTTTCTTTGTCTTCATAAATAGCTGTTAATTTATTACAAATAATATTTTGTATTTCTTTCCTGTCTGTCTTTAAAAAATCAATATCCGGATTTGCCGGGCTAAGCGTGCGAAACCATTCAACAAACCCCTTGCTGTTCCATTCTTCCGGATGGATATTTTCGGCAAGAAAAATGTCCATTTTATCCTGCAAAACATTCTGCAGCATCTCCCGTATATGTTCTTTCAGCTCTTCGCCTTCCAATACCGCCTGTCTTTCTTCATATATTACAACTCTTTGTTTACTCATAACATCATCATAGTCCAAAAGATGTTTTCTAATATCGAAATTATGCGACTCAACACGCTTTTGCGCTGTTTCAATTGCCTTAGTCACCCATGGATGCTGTATATCTTCTCCCTCCCGCATTCCTAATTTCTTCATCATTTCCGAGATTTTATCCGAACCAAAAAGACGCATTAAATCATCCTCTAACGAAATATAAAACCTCGAAACTCCAGGGTCGCCCTGCCTTCCGCACCTGCCACGAAGCTGATTATCAATCCGCCTGCTTTCATGCCGCTCTGTCCCCATAACATACAACCCGCCGAGCTCTATAACCTTTTTATGTTCTTCTTCCACGCTCTTTTTCACTTTTTCCAACGCTATTTTATATTCTTTTTCAAATTCTTCGGGCGAATAATTACCCTCCCCCACAATTTCCTTTGCCAAAAATTCCGCGTTTCCTCCTAAAAGAATGTCTGTCCCGCGGCCCGCCATATTTGTAGCAATAGTAACCGCACCAAGCCTTCCTGCCTGAAAAATTATCTGGGCCTCTTCCTCATGATATTTAGCATTCAACACGTTATGCTTTATCCCTTTTCTTTTCAGCATAGAACTAAGCAATTCTGACCTTTCAATGGAAATGGTTCCAACAAGAAGAGGCCTTCCTTTCTCATTCCAAAAACTAATTTCATTCATAGCCGCACTGAATTTCTCTTTTTCGGTACGATAAATTACATCAGGCAAATTCCCGCGGTTTAACGGCCTGTTTGTCGGGATAACCACAACATCCAAATTATAAATTTTATGAAATTCTACCTCTTCCGTTACCGCGGTTCCCGTCATGCCTGAAAGTTTTTTATACATACGGAAATAATTTTGAACTGTTATTGTGGCTAAAGTTTGGTTTTCATTCTCAATTTTGACATGCTCCTTCGCCTCAATCGCCTGGTGCAATCCGTCCGACCAACGACGGCCGGACATAAGCCTACCGGTAAACTCATCTATAATAAGTATCTGGCCATCCTTTATTATGTAATCAACATCCTTTTTGAACAATGTATGCGCCCTTAACGCCTGATTAATATGATGAACCCATTCAATATTACTGCCTGTATAGAGATTATCCAGCTGTAACAATTTCTCCGCCCTTAAAACCCCTTCCTCCGTCAAAAGAACCCGTTTCTCTTTTTCCTCAACTATATAATCCTTTTCGCTGCTCAGAAGCGGAACAACACTATCAATCTTATAATATTTATTGGTTGATTCTTCCGCAGGGCCTGAAATAATAAGCGGGGTCCTTGCCTCGTCAATAAGAATGCTGTCAACTTCATCGACAATCACAAAGAAATGCCCTCTTTGCACCTGTTCATCTTTGCTTAAAGCCATATTATCCCTAAGATAATCAAATCCAAATTCATTATTCGTTCCATAAGTAATATCGCACGCATACGCGCCGCGGCGTTCCACGCTGTTCATCCCCGACTGGATGACACCAACCGTTAACCCCAGATATTCATAAAGCGGCCCCATCCACAAACAATCTCTTCTGGCAAGATAATCGTTTACTGTAATAATATGAACTCCCTTCCCTGCCAGAGCATTCAAATAAGCGGGCAATGTCGCGACCAGCGTTTTCCCCTCGCCTGTGGCCATCTCAGCAATTCTACCCTGATGCAAAACTACGCCGCCTATTAACTGAACATCAAAAGGAACCATATTCCATATGGGATCCCATTCACACCGTCTGCGGCTTGCTTCCCGAACAACCGCGAATGCCTCAGGCAAAAGATTATCCAAAGTTTCTCCGTTATTCAGACGATCGCGGAACTCATTAGTTTTAGCCTTTAACTCTGCCTCTTTTAGTTTGGCCAATTTATGGCCAATACTATTTACCTTTTCAATCTGAGGCATAATTTTTTTCAGTTCCCTCTCTGATTGGCTTCCAAATATTCTTGTTAAAAAATAATTAAACATAATTTTACCTGTAAATCCTCCCCCTTATATTGTCATTTCGAGCATACAATTGTCATTTCGACCGAAGGAAGAAATCTTTCTTCCGTAGGGGCAGCCCTGTGTGGCTGCCCTCTTTTCATTCAGGGCGACCACATAGGGTCGCCCCTACAATAACACGTCAAATCAATAAAATTTACGTCCATGGCATCCAGGAAGACAGCTTTTACCTACTTTATTTTGATTAAAACCAACCGGATACTTGTAACGAAAATCTTTTGCTCCAAAAGGGACAAAATCACAAAGCATACGATAATTATCCGCGGCATGCGGGCTATGACAAACAGTACATCTCCTGCCCCTTTTTTTCTGTTGATTTACGTGAACATAATGCAAATTTAATTCGCCCCTGCGGAAATTAGTCCCCTTCTCATTTGTAAATTGATACGCGGCCATCTTGCTGTCATGGCACGTAAAACAAATCCCGAATTTCTCAGGTGCGTAATTAATCTGGTGCTCTTCAGGATAATCTCCCCGTAAATTTCTGTAGTATGGAGACCCGTGATACGCGTGGCATTTAAGACAGCCATTTTCCTCTTTAATCGGCTGGTGCACAACCTTTTTATCGAACTCTTCTTTTTGTGACTGATGGCACAAATAACAAAAATCATTATTGTTAGCTCTTAACTGACATTTTGTGTTCGAGCTATGGGGATCATGACAACCCTTACAATTCCCATCAGCCACCGACGTATGCACATATTTTGTCTGCTCTTTATTCTTATGGCACATGTAACATAATCTTTTGTCATTTTCATCCCGAAGCTGATAAACATACGGCGAGCTGTGAGGATCATGACACTCGTGACATTCTCCCTTATCAACAGGCAAATGTTTAAATTCTTTCAAAGCCTTATCATCATGGCAGTCATAACAAAGTTCTTTTTCTGTTTTT
>JBDROR010000090.1:0-16678 GCA_043809805.1 bacterium | reverse complement strand
AAAAAAAGAAAAAAAACGATCAGGTTACATTATTTTAGAAGGAGTGTTACATGCCAAAAAAAGTGGTTCGTAAAGCTGGTTCTAAAACCGATCAAATGAAAAGTGTTTCGGAAATAACGTCAACAAAAGACCGCAATCTTTTTAATGATATCCGCCAGATGATTGAAAGTTCACGTTCATCTGTTGCTGTTACAGTTAACGCCGGTATGACGATGTTGTATTGGCAAATTGGAAAACGTGTCAGAGATGAAATATTAGGGGGCAAACGGGCGGAATATGGGCAGGAGATTGTCGTATCGCTGTCACGACAATTAACCATTGATTATGGAAACAGTTTTTCCGAGAAAAATCTTAGAAGAATGGTTCAATTTGCCGATGTTTTCCCGGATGAAAAGATTGTCGTATCACTGATACGACAATTGACATGGACACATTTTATTGCACTGATTCCTTTGAAAGACCAACTGCAAAGGGATTTTTATGCCGAGATATGCCGTCTCGAACGCTGGAGTGTGAGTACTTTACGTCAAAAGATTGGTGGAATGCTATTTGAGCGTACCGCTATTGCTAAAAAACCGAAACATGTTATAGATCATGAAATAAAAACATTGCGTGAAAAAGATAAGCTAACGCCTGACCTTGTTTTTCGCGATCCGTATTTCTTGGATTTTTTAGGATTGAAAGGTTCATTCCATGGAAAAGACCTTGAATCAGCGATCTTACGGGAACTGGAAGGATTTATTATGGAACTGGGAGTTGGTTTTACTTTTGTCGAACGGCAAAAACGTATGATTGTTGACGGCGATGATTTTTATCTGGATCTCTTATTTTATCACCGTAATTTACGAAGGTTGGTCGCGATTGAGTTGAAGCTGGATAAATTTAAGCCGGATTTTAAAGGGCAGATGGAATTGTATTTACGCTGGCTTGATAAATATGAACGCAAGACAGGAGAGGAACATCCTATTGGATTAATTTTATGCGCCGGCAAATCTAATGAACGTATAGAACTTTTAGAATTAGATAAATCCGGTATACGCGTAGCGGAATATATGACTGAACTTTTACCAAAAGAGCTGTTAGAGAAAAAGTTCCACGAGGCAATAAAGCGGGCGCGTTTATACTTTGAAAATAAAAGGATTGAGAAATAAATGGACAAAATGCGGCCTCCGTAGAAACGGAGCCTTGAAATTTTATGAATGAAGAAAAGGGAAAGAAGAATAAAAGGGGACGGTTCTATTTATTTCTTGAAAGCTACTGGCTGGACATGATAGATTTAACAAACAATGCCAAGGATAGCAAGAGTAGCGCCAAAAAAATGACAAAAGAATACGATGTTGAAGCGATAATAAGATTAAAGGGAAGACCGAAAAAGTAAGAAAAATAGAACCGTCCTCTTAATGCCCTTTAAAAAATAATGGGGACATCTCTGCCTAAATTTATTTATTGACTTTTATTATAGTATTGTCCCCATATTCTATTTGTGTTTTTCTTTATTTTTTGATATATTTGATTGCGCAACTATAAAATATCCCCAGAATTATATTGTTAACCGTTTACTTTTTCATATAAAGTCTCAGGTGCAATATCAGCTCCGTTAGGCCAAGCAATAGTTCCACCTTCAATGGTTGCCCGCTTGAAGAAGTCTATATCCCTCAGAGGTTTAAAAACAGGGCCCTTGCCAATATATTTTGAGAAATCTACATCACCATTTTTACCATCATCAAAAATAATGTGATAGATAAATTTTTCTTTATATTTTATTTTTTTTACATCATTCATATCCCACATGTTTTCTCCTTTAATCTAAGGGAGCAATTTTTTTAATTTTCTTACCCGCCCTTGCTAATTCCCAATCATTTTGAAGCTCGTTAATATTAAGGTCTATCCACTCCCTAACAAGTTTTGTTGCCGTTTTTGAGTTTAAATCGCCTTTTGTTATATTACCTTGAAAATCAAATACTGCCTTTTCACCCTGATACTCAGCATGAATATATCATATTTTATCTATTCGTTCTTCTAATTTTTTACAAAGTTTCTTTGCCCCTTGTATTGCTTTTTAAATTATTCTTTGATTCGGGGAAGAAGAGGGACGGGGTTGAAATAGGTCACCTATTAATCCACAAACAACATTTTTATTTTTGAAAAATTTGACGAGAATCGCCGGATAAAAGATGATTTTTTTAGACCGTTAAAAGTCAGCCTGTGGGAAGAATCCAATATAGTGTATCGATTTAAAAAACCGCCGCTCAGTTTTTTATTAATCCGGCGTTCTTTTTTAGTTTGTTTTTTGTTATAGTCCGCGGGATCAAAATTAAAATGTTCCTGATGGTAAGCGGTAATAAAACCGCTCGCGTCTATTACGGGTATTTCCATTTTTATCGCGTTATGGATAAACCATCCGTTCCATGCGCCTTTTCCCATCAGAAAAGGGGGGGTATTCCATTCAATATTTTTTGGAAAAATAAAATAATCGATTTGACCGGCATGTCCCATAAAGCCGTTATCGTTATACTCCCTGAATTTTTTTAAGTCGTCCTGCCAGTCTCCCTTTTTAAAATTAAAGGGCCTGTCCAGAAAAATACTCCAGCGTTTGCCTACAACTAAAAATTTACTATTATTAACAAATTTTTTTACTGTTTCAATAGCTGTAAAAATGCTGTCTGTCAAAATGATATCGGCATTTACATAACCAACCAGGTCGTTTTTCGCGGAGGATTGAGCTTTTTTGAATTGTGAAATGTCAGGGCTATTTTGGATGCCAAGATCTTTTGCAACGGTTTCGGTTCCTTCAACCTTATCAAGCAAAATAATTTCAGGTTTGGGATTCAGAAGCGTCCAGCTTTGGATTGCATTCCGCTGGATTATATTAAATTTTCCAATAAACGGTTTTGGGGATGTAAAAATTGTTAACATAATCTGTGTAATCTTTCAGAAATCTGTGTAATCAGAAGTTTTTCGAATTTGAAAAACTTCTTAATATTTTCTCTACTACTTTCCTGTCGTTAAAATCAACGGTTCTATCTTTTAAAATCTGTTTTGTCTCATGTCCTTTGCCGGCAATAATAAGGAAATCATCAGGTTTCGCGTCTTTGATTAACGCATAGATAGCATCTCTTCGTTCAGGAATTACTTTATATTTAATGTTGTTCTTTTTTATTGTATTTTTCGTTCCGATTTCGATCTGTTCAATGATTTCCATAGGGCATTCATTATAAGTATCGTCGTTTGTAATAATAAAAAAATCGGATAATTCCGCCGCGATTTTTCCCATAATCGGCCTTTTGGTTTTGTCGCGGTTTCCAGTCGCGCCAAATACGAGCATAACCCTGCCTTTGGCCAAATTTCTTGCGGTCTTTAGAACTTGCTCCAGGCTGTCAGGCGAATGCGCATAATCTATTATTATTTTAAACGGTTGTCCGCATTCAATATATTCAAATCTACCCGGAATATATTTAACATTTTCCAATCCTTTCTTAATATTTGTTAAACTTATATTCTGAGATATTCCAATACTTGCTGCGGCCAAAATATTGTAAAGATTAAAGGCGCCATGTAAGGATGACTGAAGGTCAAAGTTTCCGCAAGGTGTGTTGATTTTACAGGAAATGCCATTTTCGTCATAAATAATTTTATCCGCAAAAATATCGGCCTTTTTATTTAAGCTATAAGTTAGTTTATTATATTTGCAAATATCTAAAAAACTCTGGCCGTTGAGATCATCAATATTTGTAATACCTGTGCCGGATTTTTTCAGCATTTCGAAAAGTTTAAGTTTGGCATCGAGATATTCTGAAAGATTATGGTGAAAATCCAGATGGTCGTGCGACAGGTTTGTAAAAAGAGCGGCATCGAAGCTGCATCCTGTAACCCTGTCCAACGCGAGCCCGTGAGAAGAAACTTCCATGATAGCATATTCAGCTTTTTCTATAACCAATTGAGCCAGAAAGTTTTGTATGTCAAGAGCCTCATTAGTGGTTCTTTTTGTCTCTATTTTGTTTTTTGTCGTTTGGACTTCGATAGTGGTGGATAGGCCGGCTTTTACCCCGCTTTCTTTTAGTATAGAATAAATTAAGTGGGCGGTGGTAGTTTTTCCTTTTGTTCCTGTAATCCCGATAAGTTTTAGTTTTTCTGACGGATAATCGTAAAAACAAGCCGCCAGGAGCGCTATTGCTTTTCTTGCTGAGGGGACGATTATTTTTGTTATATCATTCGGGCAGACAAAATTTTTTTCGGCTAAAATAACTGTTGCTCCATTTTTAATTGCTTCAGGAACAAAATTTAACCCGTCATAAACAAAGCCGGGAATTGCCACAAATAATGTCCTTGCAGTTATTTTTTTGGAATATGATGAGATATTTTCGATCTTTATATTTATATCGCCTGTAACTATTTTATCGGGTAGGACATTTAATAATTTTTCTAATTGAATAGCTGGCATAATTTTATTGTAACAGGTCAGTTATCGGTGGTAGCCGCAGGCTTCAGCCTGCGAAATCCCGCAAAATAACAACGCAAGCTAAAGCTTGCGGCTACCGTTTCTACTCAATAAGTGGCCGCTTATATTTATTCTACAATCTCTACTTCCGTCCCTTCAAGTAAAATATCATATAATTCTTCTACATCTTCATTAAATAATCTGGCACATCCGTTAGTTATCGCGTTGCCGACAGCTTTTGGGTCATTTGTTCCGTGGATCCCATAACCTTTTGCGGAAATGCCCATCCATCTGGTTCCGAGCCTGTTTTCGGGGGTATTCGGCTGGTAAACTTTGCCTTCAAAATACCATGTCGGATTAACTAGTTTCTGATTAATAGTAAATTTCCCGATTGGTGTTTTAGAATCATCGGCGCCAACCGCTATAAGATATTTTTTTATTCTTTTGTCGTTGTTCATAAGTATTAATGATCGGTCGCTTAAATCTATTTTTAATTTCAGTTTTATTTTTGGGATAATAATATCCTGATTTACAGATAAATATTTAATGTCTTTTATTCCGTTTATTCTGGCAAGTAATTGCGGTGTCATATTATTTTTGCGAGCAATATTGTGCAGATTATCTCCCTGCCGGATTGTGTATTTGTTTGCTTTGCCGGAATCTGGATGAAGAAATAAATAGAAATTTATTTCATCCAAAGCTTTTTCTGAGTTTTTTGCCGAAGGTTTTTCAGGGAAAGTGTTTATGACTCTGTTAAAGTACTTTATAGCGTCGTTCCATCTTTTTTGCTCTTTATAAATTTTCCCTAAGCCGTACCATGCCTCGTTGGTGTATTTGCTTTCCGGGAAATTTTTTGCGACCTCGAGCAACACTTTTTCCGCCTCGCTTGCATTATTTAGTTTTTTATACGCGTTGGCTCTTGTAATTTTGACTTTCGCGACAAAAGGTGTCTTTGGATATTTTTTCTCTAATGATAAAAAGCCTGATATCGCTTCCTTGTAAGCGCCTTTTTGATACTTTCCCCAATAGGGAATAAACTTTTTCTGAAGCCTTTCATCCGTTTTCCCGCATCCATTTATAATTACAAAAAAAATGATGAATATCAAAAAGCTTTGTTTTGTTTTAGTATTAAAGCGCATCTTTTGTTTCTCCTCGGGTAAATAGGTTTCTTAATTTAAAGTAAGTTTTGATTCCTTTTTCAAAAAAGTTATAATACAAGAAAGAATATGGAATGTCAAATGTGCCGGGATATCTCACAATTTTGCCGCCAAATCCCTTCTTAAATCTCCATACGCCAAAAAGCGGATGGTCTTTTGAAGGCATAGAATTTTCATCTTTAATATATGGAATTCCCCAAAAGTCATATTCTTTCAGCCCGTTACTTTTTGCCCATCTGATAACTTCCCAATGCAGGGCGTAATTGGGCATAACCTCGCGATGTATCGCGCTTGAAGCCCCATACAAATACCAGCATTTCCCCCCGAAGGTTATAAGAAACAGTCCTGCGATGGGTTTCTTTTGATAATAGGCCATAAACAAATGAATCATTTTTTTGGGATAAAAAATATCCCATAATGTTTCGTAATAATTATTTTGGTGGATGAGAAATTTTTGCCTTTTACTTGTTTCTTTGAGGATATTAAAAAAGTTTTTAATATCGGATTTTTTTTCTGTTTTGATTATTTCAACACCTTTTTTTTGCCCGATTCTAATATTGTAGCGGGTTTTGCTTTCAAATCCGGACAATATAGAATCCTCATCTTTCGTTAAATTAAGAATTATGGTGCATCTTGGCTGGATATGTTTTTTATTTTCTAAAAGATTCGGAAATCCGTCAGGTATATTTTTAATTTCAGGTTCTATCTTCAAAAATATCGATTTATATATTTCTCCCTGTTTTTTTATTGTTTCAAAAATTTTTGAATATAGTTTTTCGTTTTGTTTTTCTACTGCGGGGCCTCGCGGGATATATAAAAATGTTTTATTTATAAAAGGGATTTTTCTTATGAATATCGAAAAACCCGCCTTTATTTCATTATTGTCTTGTAAAATAAATCTTTTTACGTCCCAAAAATCAAAAGATTTTTTGAATTCACCCCATTCAAAGGATTGTAAAAAGCACGCGTTGTTTTTTTTTAGAAAATCGTTGAAAATTTCTTTTTTGGAATCACTTATTTCTATAGTTTCCATTAGAGAATTATAACACATTTTTACAAACTTATTGATTTTTTAAGACGGTGTGTTATACTATTTTCGAGTGAAACATTGTCGTTTTGATCCCTGAATATTGTCATTCCGAACGAAGTAGGGGCGACCGGCTGGTCGCCCTTACAGGGAAAGATTTCTCCCTTCGGTCGAAATGACAAGTAGGTGCTCGAAATGACAGAGAATGTGGTCGAAATGACAAAAGGGTTTCTATTATGGAATGTCAAATAAATAAAAACACGCAACATTGTAATTGCACTTATGAGCCTTGCAGTAGAAAAGGGAAGTGCTGTGAATGTATCGTTTATCATAAGCAAAGAGAAGAATTCCCAGCCTGTTTTTTTTCTGATGAAATTGAAAGGACTTACGACCGTTCAGTCGAAAGATTTATAAAATCAATGAAGTAGCCGGGATGGTGGAGTTGGTAGACACGTACGTTTGAGGGGCGTATGGGGAAACCTGTGTGGGTTCGAATCCCACTCCCGGCACCACCCAGTGTTTAATTGAAAATCCCCCTTTTATTCCCCCTTTGTAAAAGGGGGATTTAGGGGGATTTTTAAAAGAAAGATATTCTATGCGTATTTTAATTATAGAAGATGAGAAAAAAATCGCCGAGTTTATAAAGCGGGGATTAAAAGAAGAGGGATACGCGGTAGATATAGCCAACAACGCTGAAAGAGGGCATTTTTTGGCTGTAACTCAGGAATATGATTTGATTGTTCTGGATTTAATGCTTCCTGATATGGATGGCGTTGCCTTATGCAGGAAATTAAGGGATGAAAAATTCATAAAACCTATACTTATGCTTACCGCGAAAGGAAGGGTGCAGGATAAAGTTACAGGGCTGGACGCGGGCGCTAATGATTATTTAACCAAGCCTTTTGCGTTTGAGGAGTTTTTAGCGAGGGTTCGCGCGTTGATGAGAAAGAGTGATTCTGAACAGATTACAAGGCTTCAGGTTGGTGATTTAACACTGGATTTGTTGTCTCACAAGGTTATGCGGGCGGGGAAAGAAATTGATTTGACTTCAAGAGAATATGCCTTATTGGAATATTTTATGCGAAATGCCGGGCAGGTAGTTACAAGGACTATGATCTCAGAACATGTCTGGGATATAAATTTTGATACTTTTACAAATGTGATAGATGTTTATATTAATTATTTGCGAAATAAAATTGATGAAGGGTTTAAGGTCAAATTGATTCATACATTGAGAGGAAGAGGGTATATTTTTAAGGAATAAATGAAACGTTCATGTCAACTATCTGTCATTCCCGCGAAGGCGGGAATCTAGTTTTATATGTTAGGTTTTACTGGATTCCCGCCTTCGCGGGAATGACGTGAAAATGGGCGGGAATGACGTGGTGAGTTTATGGGTGGTGGTGGCTAAAAAATGGTGTTTATCAAGTCAGTCCGTTTTAAAATTATACTCTGGTATATGCTGATACTGTCAATAACATTATTTGTTTTCAGTATCGCGCTTTATCATGGCTTTAGTTATAAATTACATGAAGGTTTTGGTGAGGCGGTAAAAATAAGTTTTACCTTAAAAAGTTTAAGATTGATAATAGTATTTTTATTGCCGTTTACAGTGCTTTTAACGGGTGTGCTGGGCGGTTTTCTTGCCAGGATTGCTCTGAATCCGGTTGATAAGATGATACATACCATTCATCAGATCACCGCTGAAAATTTAAAATTAAGGATAGATACTCCTGACACAAAAGATGAAATAAAAAGACTGGCGGATACATTCAATCAAATGCTTATGCGCCTTGAATATGGATTTACCACGCAGCGGCAATTCATTGAGGATTTCGCGCATGAGCTTAAAACACCCTTAGCGGTTTTAAAAGGAGAACTGGAAGTAACACTGAAAAAGATTCGTTCTACGGAGGAATATGAATCTGTTATACAAAGTAATCTGGAAGAAGTAAACAAAATCAGCAGAATTGTGGAAGATTTATTGACTATTGTCAGGTTTGAGATCAATGTGAGCATGCTTGAACTTAAACAAATAGATATTGCCGGTTTAGTGCAAAATATTGCTGAAGATATAAAAATTCTGGCATCGCAAAAAAATATAGGCATAAACTGCCTGGCAAAAGATTCTATAATTATTTTAGGAGATGAAAACCAGCTGAAAAGGCTTTTTATAAATATCCTGGACAACGCGATTAAATATACACCGCATAACGGCAGTATATCGGTTGATATAACTCGCGAGGATAATTACGTAAATATTGCGATTGATGATACAGGGGTGGGAATTCCTGAAAATGAAATTTCGCATATTTTTGACAGGTTTTATCGATTAAAAAAATTTAATCAACAGCCAGGGTTTGGTTTGGGATTAAGTATAGCAAAATCGGTTGTCGAGGCGCATAGGGGCAGGATTGAGGTGAAAAGCGCGCCAAATAAAGGAACTACATTTGTAATTTTTCTTCCGTTGCCTGTTTAGATTAAAATCTTTTAATCTGGTTTTAAGAATCTTTTAATATTAATTGTTTTACAATTGCCATTGATTACACAGATTAAGGAGGAGATTACACAGATGATAGAAGTTAATAATTTAACGAAATGTTATGGCCGGACCAAGGCAGTGGATAATATAAGTTTTAGCGTGGAGAAAGGGGAGGTTTTTGGATTATTAGGCCCAAATGGAGCGGGCAAGACCACCACGATGAGAATTTTAACATGTTATATGCCGGCTACTTCAGGTTCGGCGAGCGTAGCGGGTTTTGATGTGTTTGAAGATTCGATGAAAGTTAAAAGCAGAATTGGATATCTGCCTGAAAATCCGCCTCTTTATGACGATATGTCGGTTTTTTCCTACCTTGATTTTGTAGCCCAAATTAAAGAAATAGAGCCAAAAGAAACTAAGAATAGAATTGAAGAAATAATGGAAACAGTGAGGATAAAAGATGTTTCTAAAAGAATTATCGGCCATTTATCAAAAGGTTACCGTCAAAGGGTCGCGTTAGCCCAAAGTTTGCTTAATAATCCGGAGGTTCTAATATTTGATGAGCCGACTGTCGGATTGGATCCAAAACAGATTATTGAAATGAGAGAATTAATAAAACAATTGGGGGAAAAACACACGGTTCTTTTAAGTTCTCATATCCTTTCGGAGGTGAGCCAGATTTGTGGAAGGGTATTGATTATTAACAAAGGTAAGATTATTGCTATTGATACTCAGAATGAACTGATGAAAAGGGTGCAAAAAAGAAAAAAATTATTTATTCAGGTTAAAGGGCAAAAAGATGTGTTGTTAAAAGTCTTTAATGAGAAATTATTGGGATTAAAGAAAATAGATGTGTTGAAAGATGAAAATGGACTGATTGATTTTCAAGTTGAAAGTGACTTGGAAGTCGATTTGCGCGAGCTGGTATTTAAGCTGGTGGTGGAAAATAATATGGTTATTATGCAGTTAAAACCTATTGAGGTGTCGTTGGAAGAAGTTTTTCTGCAGTTAACAAAAACTGATAATTGAATTTATTGTCATTCCGAGCAATTGTTGTCATTCCGAGCGGAAGCGAGGAATCTGTTGTAGGGGCGCAATTTATTGCGCCCAGAAATCAGGGCGTGATAAATCACGCCCCTACGGAAGAAAGATTTCTCCCTTCGGTCGAAATGACAAAATGGTGTGGTCGAAATGACAAGTGGAGGTTTTGTATGAATAAAACAATTGCTATATATCAAAGAGAGATGAAAACATTTTTTGTGTCGCCCGTCGCGTATATTGTAAGTTGTATTTTTTTAATCACGGCAGGGTATCTTTTTTCAATAATACTTTTTTATACGCATGAAGCGAATCTTCGCGGATTATTTGATAATTTGAAATTCGTCCTGCTTTTTATGGCCCCAATTTTAACAATGCGTCTGCTAGCGGAGGAAAAAAAATTGGGCACAGATGAACTTCTTTTTACCTCGCCGTTGACCAATTACGAAGTAATTCTCGGCAAGTATTTTGCCGCGGTCACGCTTTACTTAATAATGCTGATTTTTACCATTGAATTCCCTGTTGTGTTAAAAATGTATAGTAATCCGGATATGGGGCCGATCTACTCAGGCTATTTAGGTATTTTCCTTTTTGGTTCGGCTTTTATATCGGTTGGATTATTTGCGTCTTCCATAACTGAAAACCAGATAGTCGCGGCCATTATCAGTTTTGGTTTATTGTTAATACTTTGGCTGATTAGCTGGGCAACGGTCATTATCCCTTTTGAATGGGCAAAGAATGTTTTAACGTCATTATCATTGATTGAGCATTATAATAATTTTGAAAAAGGGGCAATTAATTCGGGGGATATTTTTTATTATTTGAGTTTTTGTTTTTTGTTTATATTTTTAACTAATCAAGTGATGGAGGCGAAAAGGTGGAAGTGAATAAATATTCTGAAACCAGAAAATTTAAATATGGAATAAACGCGTTTATTTTAACGATGAGCGTTATTGGCATTGTGTTTGTGCTTAACGCGATAATGTCCAAATACAGCAAACAATTTGATTTGACTGAAAATAGAAGATTTAGTTTATCTCCACAGACAATGAAGTTATTGAAAAGCTTAAAAAAAGAGGTAACAGTTAATTTATTTGCTAAAGAAGGTGACCCGCAAAATGAGATACTAAATGACCTTTTAAAACTATACACCCGCAATTCAAAATTTATCAAGGTGAAAAATATCGATATAGATAAAGACCCGTCTTTAGCAGGTAAATATAAGGTTACGCGATATGGAACCATTGTCTTTGAATGCGGAGATATGAAGTCGCAGGTGGGGCAAAGTGAGCTTTTTGACTTTGGTTATGGCGTGATGGGGATGGGGCATACAGGGGACCCTAAGTTTAATGGAGAAATTGTCGTGACGAACAATATCATGAAAGTGACCAGTGAAAAGAAAAAAAGCGTGTATTTTTTAATTGGGCATAACGAGCGATTAATTAGCAATGTGGAAGATGAAGGTTTGTCAAAGATTCAGGATTATCTTATTAGAGAAAATTATGAAGTGAAATCAATTAACTTATCGACAAATCCTAATATATCCACGCAAGATACTGTTTTGATCATTCCTGGCCCGAAGTTTTTAATATTAGAACGGGAACTGAAAGTTATTGAAAATTATTTAGAAAAGGGCGGCAGGATATTTCTTATGATTGACCCGCAGGTTATCGCGTCTAATGGGATAGATAAATTTCTTGCCAAATGGGGTGTGAAACTGGGTGATGATATCGTTATTGATCCTGAATTGTCGTATTTTTATGACGCGTTAACCCCAATACCGAATTATATAGCACACAATATAACGGACGAATTGTTACGCGCTAAAACCGGTGTGATTTTTCCGGGAGCAAGGACGGTAAGTAAATCTATAAATGTGCCGGATGATTTGGATGTAAGCCCGTTATTAAGAACAAGCAAAAAAAGCTGGGCGGAGAAAAGTTTTGATAATAGAAAAACCGAATTTGATGAAAAGGATATAAAAGGGCCGTTAACGATGGCTGTTGCTGTTGAAAATGAAACGCCAAAGAGTAAATTAGTGGTTATAGGAGATTCGGACTTTGCGAGCAATCGAATGGCCAATAGCCAGGGAAACGTTGATTTGTTTATGAATGCTGTTAATTGGCTGGCAGGTGATGTTGAAAAAATAAGCATTCGTCCTCTCGTTATGAGTTTTAAGAAAATCGAACTTAATAAAAATCAATCAAAGATAGTTCTTTTTATTAGTTTGGGGCTTGTTCCTCTCCTTGTTGCCGGAATTGGCGGGGTAATATGGTGGAAGAGGAGAGATCTGTGAAACGATTTAAATCAACGATTATAACTTTCATTATTTTTGTCGGCCTTGCCGGTTATTATTTTTTGATCGAAAATAAAAAAACCAATGAGACAGAAGAGAAAAAATTATATATTTTTAATTTTGAGAAAGATGATTTTAAGACTTTAGAATTGATTGATATGTCGGACATGTCCAGTTTTTTGTTGGAAAAGGGAAAAAATTGGCAATCGGGAGATACGGCTGACGAAATAATTTCTGAGTTGGCTAAGCTATCCGCTGACAGGGATGTAACTAAGGATGTGCGAGATTTAAAACATTATGGTTTATCTATTCCAAAATATAAGGTTAAATTCGATGTTGGGAGCGAATCGCATACTTTATATATTGGGAATAAAAATCCTACCGAAGATTTTTATTTTGTAAAAGAAGAGGGGAAGGATAGGATATATACGGTTGATGTTGACAGTATTAATAAGTTTATTAGACTTGGAACACTTGTTGTCATTCCGAGCGAAGCGAGGAATCTATTGTAGGGGAGACCCGGTGGGTCGCCCGAAATGGGAGGGCGAGGCACCGCCTCGCCCCTACGGGGAAAGATTTCTCCCTTCGGTCGAAATGACAAAAGTGTGCGGTCGAAATGACAAAATGGTGTGTCCGAAATGACGGAACCAAAAGATATCATAGGAGAAAATATGAACACTGATATTAGGTTATTAAACGAAAAGGTCAAAGAAGAAAGTATTTTTGTGCAATCTTTAATTGCTGAAATGAGCAAGGTTATAGTTGGGCAGAAGTATTTAGTGGAAAGATTGATTATTGGATTGTTAGGTAACGGGCATATTTTAATTGAAGGTGTTCCTGGCCTTGCTAAAACTTTGGCGGTGAAAACCTTGTCTGATGCCATTCAGACAAAATTTCAGAGGATTCAATTTACGCCTGATTTGCTGCCCGCGGATTTGATTGGGACATTGATTTATAACCCAAAAGAGGGTTGTTTTTCCGTTAAAAAAGGGCCTGTGTTCGCGAATATTATTTTGGCGGACGAAATTAACCGCGCGCCCGCAAAGGTGCAAAGCGCGCTTTTGGAGGCAATGCAGGAGCGTCAAGTTACTATTGGGTCGGATACTTTTAAATTAGATGAGCCTTTTCTTGTTTTAGCGACACAAAACCCTATTGAACAAGAAGGGACATATCCCTTGCCTGAGGCGCAAATTGACCGTTTCATGTTAAAACTAAAGGTGAATTATCCGGATAAGGGGGAGGAAAAAACAATAATGGAGCGAATGACTTCGGGAGATAATATTGAAGTAAAAAAAGTTATCGAACCAAAAGATATTTTGCACGCGCGTTCTATAATGCATGAGATTTATATAGATGAAAAAATAAAGGATTATATTGTTAATATTACAATGGCGACGAGAGACCCCGAAAAATATGGACTAAAATTAAAAAGTCTTATAGCCTTTGGGGCGTCTCCCAGAGCAACTATTTTTCTAAATATTGCGAGCCGCGCGCATGCTTTTTTACGAGGCAGAGGTTATGTTACCCCTGAAGATGTTAAAATGGTTTCTTTTGATGTTCTGAGGCATAGAATCATACTTACTTATGAAGCTGAAGCGGAGGAGATTAAAGCGGAAAATATTATTCAGCAAATTCTTGATAATATTGAAGTTCCATAATTCAAATGATACCGGCAGAAATAATTAAAAAAATAAGAAGAATAGAAATCCATACCAGAAAATTGGTTAATGACGTTTTTTCGGGAGAATATCATAGTGTTTTTAAAGGCAGGGGTATGGAATTTTCTGATATCCGCGAATATCAGCACGGTGACGACATTAGAACGATTGACTGGAATGTCACTGCCCGTCTAGACCGTCCGTTTGTAAAACAGTTTGTGGAAGAAAGAGAACTGACAGTAATGCTTTTAGTGGATGGCAGTGCGTCAGAGAGCTTTGGGACTAAAGGCGGAATGAAGTGTGAAATAGCCTCTGAGATATGCGCGCTTCTCGCGTTTTCCGCAATTAAGAATAATGATAAAGTCGGGCTTATTATTTTTACCGATAGGGTGGAGATATTTATACCACCAAGAAAGGGACGCCAGCATGTTTTGCGTGTAATCAGGGAAATTTTGTATTACAAACCTCAGAGAAAGGCCACAGATATTAATTCCTGTTTGGAATATTTAAACAAGGTTATTAAAAGAAAAACGGTAACATTTCTGGTGTCGGATTTTTTAACTAAGGGATATGAAAAGCTTTTGAGAATAACGAATAAAAAACATGACATAATCGCTGTGAGCATAGGCGATACCAGAGAAACTTTTTTGCCAACTTCAGGCTTCATTGATTTGGAAGACGCGGAAACGGGAGAGAAAATATTAATTGATTGCAATGACAAAGATTTTATTGAGAGATACGCGGATTTATCTTTGAGAATGCAGGCAGTAAGAAATAATTTGTTTAAATCAATGAATATTGATTTTATAGATATCGCGACTGATGTTCCTTATACAAACTCCCTAATCTCGTTTTTTAAACGCAGGGCAAAGAGATTTCACTAAAAAGTTGGTATGAACGAAAACCAACGAAAAAGGGGGGCAATAAAATTGCTCAATCTGGATTGACAATTGATAATTAAAATTTAATGCTCAATTGTCAATTGTTAATTGTCAATGCTCAATTAATAACGCAATGTGGGTGAGAACAAGACTTGTGGGGGGGGGGAATGATTGTTCCAAATGAAGGGGATATAAGAGATATTAAGGGAATTATATCCTATGATTTTAACTTTATTTATTTGATAATTTTACTGGTTTTATTAGGTTTAATTATTTTGGCCTTTGTGTTTATTATCCGTAGAAAGAAAAAATCTAGTGCCGCGGAAAAAGAAATACCAACCCTGCCGCCGGATGTTTCCGCTTTAGAAAAGATTAAAAAGTTAAGAGAATCAAAACTTATTGAGCAAGGCAAGGTCAAAGAATTTTACACTATACTTTCCGATATAATACGAGCGTTTATAGAAGATAAATATAAAATACCCGCTCTTGACCGAACGACTTATGAATTGGTATCGGAATTAAAAAATAAAAATGTTATTTATGGACGGGTCGGAATAGTTCAGGATTTTCTTTTTGATTGTGATTTAGTAAAGTTCGCAAAATGCATACCGCCCAAAGAGGATTCAGATAAAATTTTAAATACAGCGGAAGAAATAATTAATGTTTAGATTCGCAAATCCATATTTTTTATTATTGCTTGTTTTTGTCCCTTTTTTATTTTATTATCTAAAATATCGAATAAAAAGACGGGTTACTATAAGATATTCCGGTTTTGAGATATTTAAAGAAATAGGGACGCGGAATAAGCTATTTTATAGGGAAGCGTTGGATTTAAGCCGTATTCTTGTTGTTATTCTTTGTGTTATCGCTTTGGCAAGGCCGCAATCAGGTTCAAGTACAGAGGAGATAAACACGGAAGGTATAGATATAATTTTGACGTTAGACATATCCGGTTCTATGAGTTCGGAAGATTTTAAACCGAAAAATAGATTGAGTACGGCTAAAGAGGTAATAAAAGATTTTGTTAAAGGAAGAAAAAACGACCGTCTGGGATTTGTAGCTTTTTCAAGCCAGAGTTTTACCCAATGTCCTTTGACTTTAGATTATAATCTGTTATTAAAACTTATCGATAAAGTGGACATTGGAATGATAAAAGACGGTACGGCCATAGGAATGGCTATAGCTAATTCCGTAAATCGATTGCGTGATTCAAACGCGAAGAGTAAAGTAATTATTCTTTTGACGGACGGGAGAAATAACACGGGTGAAATTGATCCTGTCACGGCCGCTAATTTAGCCAAAACAATGGGGATCAAAATATATACTATAGGCGCCGGTAAACCTGAAGGCGGGCTTTTCCCTGTCGAGGATCCTTTTTTTGGCAAGAGATATGTGAAGGTTCCAAATGATTTGGATGAAAATATTTTAAAACAGATAGCGGGTTTAACAGGGGGGGTATATTTCCGGGCCGATAGTGAAAATAAATTGTCCGAAATATATAAACAGATAGATTCTATGGAAAAAACGCTTATTAAAAGAAAAGAATACAGAAGATATAATGAATTGTTTCATTATTTCCTGATACCCGCGTTTATTATTTTAGCGGTTGAATTGATATTAGGGCAGGCTGTTTTTTTAAAAATACCATGACTTGAGTTTGGCAAATTTTTTACTTCCCCCTTTGAAAAAGGGGGATTGAGG
>JBDROR010000089.1:0-2584 GCA_043809805.1 bacterium | reverse complement strand
CCGGGTTTTTTTAAAAATTTCCGAAGGATTATCAATAAGAGGATATATTGAGTCAATTCCATTAAATTTATCCCGTTTTTCAAACGCTGGTTGTGTTGCCGTACAAAATAAAAAAGATGCACCCATTATTACCTGAATATTTTTCAGCATGGAAAGTGTCGGCAAAATAATTTCTTTGGGTAACGATTGAACCTCATCGAAAATCACTACAGATTCAGCGATATTATGATTTTTACGACACTTGGAAGGTTTATTACTGAAAAGTGATTCAAAAAATTGAACTGTTGTTGTCACTATAATCGGATAATCCCAATTTTCACAGGCTAAAATTTTTCTTTTTTGAATAATGTCTAAATTATTTTCATCATCCTGTCCCACGGAATTATTTTCGTTGTAACTGGAGTGATGCTCCAATACCAATTTTTCGCCGAATATTCTTTTTAACTCAGAGGCTGTTTGGTCAATAATATTGATATAAGGTAATACAATTATAATTCTTTTTAATCCGTTTGCTTTCGCATGACGAAGAGCCCATGCTATGGAGATAAGCGTTTTCCCAGTACCTGTCGGAAGATTCAATGAATAAAAACCAGATACTCTATTTGCTTTTTCCAAGGCAATTTTTCTTGCATAATTACGTAACTGATTAATTTCTCCGTCAGTAGGCTTATTAGAAAATTCTTTTTCTAGTTTTTTTATCATTTCATCTATTGGCAAAATATATTTACCGCGGCTTTGAGATTTATCGGATTCAAAAAAAGCTTCAGTATCAAGCCAATCTGCATCTATTAAAGCACTAAATAAATAGCGGATAAAAAGTTCTCTTTTTAATGGGTCTGAATATGATAATGACAAAGATTTAGTATTATTTTCAGAAAAAGTGGTATCTTTGATAAAAGACTCAATAACTGAATCAAATTCAGCCACATCTTTCCTTTTGAATTTTTCTGTATTTTTTTTTTTAAGTCTGATTTATTAGGTAAACCTTTATGATGTCCATCAATTGCAAAAGGAATCTCATTCATTCCAAGAATTCTGGCATACCCGGCTCCCCATACGGCATGAGGGACGCTACCACGCTTACCACCTTCAACAAGATACCTCTGAAATTCGGGTTGATACTTCCCCACATCATGGAGCAACCCCGCCAAATAACCCAATTCCCCAGCATTAAAAGATTCAGTAAATTGCCGCGCCAATTCGGCAACATTTTTCAAATGCCCTTCCAGCGTTTGCCACTCACTTTTCGGTTTATCTTTCAAACTATGCGCGTAATATTTTTTATCGGGCATGTTCCATCCTTTATTTTTCCCAAAAAACAAAAAAACCTCCGCCAACTGAACATAAGTTCAGCCAACGAAGGTTTTAATTGTTTGAGTAAAAGTGCCGGATTTATTCCTTCTAACTCAGCACTACTTCATCGCAACATTTCTCATATAGTAACATAAATTTTTAAACATGCAAGCATTTTTATTAAAAAAACTGGAACTAGGAACAGACATCATATATCCCTGAAGGGAAAGACAAAGAAATTAGTTTGTATAAGTAAAGCAGTATATGAGAGATTAAAGGGAGCCGTAGGTGCGGGTTCTAAACCCGCCCTTATGGCAATTAAGGAAGCAAAGGAGATAAACGTCTATCATAAAAAGGTATTTGCATATGATAAACGACAAGTTAAAGTTTTAAATTCATAATATGAACCAAGCAATATCTGGGAGACGCAAGAAGTGGTTTCATAAGTCTAATTCATTCATTAGCCGCCTTCCTTTTTACCAATTGATTCTTTTTTGTCAAATGCAAATAATTATTGTTGGTTATCACCGGTTTACCCGACTTGCGTTCAATGTCTTTTCTTGTACGACCGGCTACGGAACCGCCCGCATGCGCGACTTTCTTATTTTCGCCGAACGTTTGAGGTTGACGCGCCTGCGATATTTCCGTAGTCGTTGCTTCAGAAAGCATAGTAAGCACCAATTCCAAATTATTCATATTATCCCGCAGATTTTCTTTTTTAAGTTTCTTGAATTTTTTATAACCTTTGGTACTCATCCCTGCCCATGCCGCGGTAATTACGTCTGTCAATATCGCAAATGCATCGTTGTTTTTAATTCCGCGTTTTTGCCACTCATCGGTGAGAGCCTTACGAACATCTATGCTTCTTAAGCGCATATTCACCCATTCAGGAGAATATCCTTTCCTTAAATAAGTTTGCAGTCCCCGTTGAATGGCTAATTCAGGATCAATAGTTTCTTCAACCCGCTCATACCCAACCCGCGCCAGCCATAGCTTAAACGGTTCCGCGTTCGGCGAAGAAATTGACTGAACCAAACGAAGCAAGGTCTCAGTATCAGCCGCGTCAGTAACATACTTTTTTCCGTCTGAAGCCCGCATCTTCAGGTGGTTACATTTTGTAACCACCTCGCTTCCCTCTTTTTTGTCCGCGGAGCCCGGCGTGATACCCAGATAAGCATCGCCTATCATGCCCGATGTGGCTATAAAAGGCTACAGAATCCTCATGTATCCTTGCCTTATCACTGACAGCGATAATCATCTCGACCTTCGTTTCCGGAGTATATTGAAATTG
>JBDROR010000088.1:0-7498 GCA_043809805.1 bacterium | reverse complement strand
GCCAGGGAAGAGGCAGATAAGTTTAATCACGATTATATAGGGACAGAACATCTTCTTTTAGGATTGATAAGAGAGGGGGAGGGAGTTGGCGCGGTAATTTTGCAAAATTTGGGCATTGACATCGAAAATATCATTTTCATGATAGAAGAGAATGTCCAATCAGGAGGCGGGGTACTGACTATGGGAGAAATTCCTTTTAGCGCGAGGGCTAAAAAAGTTCTGGAGCTGGCTGTCGAAGAGGCTCGTAGTTTTAGTCATACTTATGTCGGGACTGAACATATTTTATTGGGACTTATCAAGGATAAAGAAAGTATAGCGGCGCAAATTTTAGGGAAATCGGGGGTTACATTCCAAAAGGTAAGAGAAGAAACATTAAAACTTCTAAATAACGGTTCCAGCCAAGGCACTGCGAAACAAAAAACAAGAAGCAAAACGCCTGTCATCGATGAATTTTGTCGTGATTTAACTATATTATCGCGGGAGAATAAACTTGATCCTGTTATTGGCCGCAAAAGCGAGATAGAAAGAGTTATACAAATTTTGAGCCGCAGGACGAAAAATAATCCGATTCTGATTGGATTGGCGGGTGTGGGTAAAACAGCGATTGTTGAAGGGCTGGCTCAAAGGATAACAGAAAAAAATGTGCCTGAGGTTTTATGTAACAAGCGTGTTTTAACATTAGATTTACCTGGTATTGTAGCGGGAACAAAGTACCGCGGACAGTTTGAAGAGCGAATGAAGGCAATTATTAATGAAATACGCCAGGCCAAGAATATTATTGTTTTTATCGATGAGATACACAGCCTGATTGGGGCTGGAGGCGCCGAGGGAGCGATTGACGCGTCAAATATGTTAAAGCCGCCGCTGGCCAGAGGAGAATTCCAATGTATTGGGGCTACAACACTGGATGAATATAGAAAATATATAGAAAAGGATGGGGCCTTGGAGCGAAGATTTCAATCTGTCTTAGTTGAACCTACAACTGTGGATGAAACAGTCGAAATTTTAAAAGGCTTGCGTGAAAAATATGAAACTCATCATCATGTAAAGATTAGCAATGAAGCCGTAATTGCCGCCGCGAAATTGTCGGACAAATATGTTTCTGACAGATTTTTGCCGGATAAAGCGATTGATCTTATTGATGAGGCAAGCGCGCGCGTTAAATTGCAGAAAGTTAATTTATCGCCTGATTTAAAGGATATAGAAGAAGAGATTAAATGTATCCGAAAAGAAAAGGATAATGCTATAAAAGAGCAGAAGTTCGAAAAGGCGGCTGCGTTAAGAGATAAAGAGTGGAAATTGCGGCAAAGTATTGAAGATAAGAAAAAAGAATGGAATAAAACTCAAAAGCAAAATGAACCGGAGATTACGGCGGAAGATATAGCTTATATTATTTCCCGCTGGACGGGTATACCTGTGACAGAACTGAAAGAAGAGGAAACCGCGAGGCTTTTACGAATGGAAGATGAATTAAAAAAGAAAATAATTGGACAGGATGAGGCAATACATATTATATCCCAGTCTATTCGCCGGGCAAGGGCGGGGTTAAGAGATCCTAAGAGGCCCATTGGATCATTTATTTTCCTTGGGCCAAGCGGGGTGGGTAAAACCGAACTGGCAAAAATTTTATCGGATTTTTTATTTGGAAATGAAAAGGCGTTAGTTCAAATAGATATGTCGGAGTACATGGAAAAATTTTCCGTTTCACGTTTAATTGGAGCTCCTCCGGGATATGTGGGTTACGATGAAGGCGGGCAGTTGACTGAAAAAATAAGGCGTAAGCCGTATTCAGTTGTTCTTTTGGATGAGATAGAAAAAGCTCATCCCGATGTGTTTAATATACTCCTTCAGGTTTTAGAAAACGGGCATTTAACGGATAATCTTGGGCATACTGTGGATTTCAGGAATACGGTTTTGATCATGACTTCTAATGTCGGCGCGCGGGAAATTGAAGGTAAGATGCACAAGGTCGGTTTTAGCAAAGAGAATAAAAATAACAATTATCCAGCTATGAAAGATAAACTTGTTCAGGAATTAAAAAAGACATTTCGACCTGAATTTCTTAATCGTCTCGATGAGGTTATTGTTTTTCGTTCATTAGGGAAAAAAGAATTAGAAAAAATAGTAGACCTTATGATTAATGATGTTTTAAAGAGGCTTGAAGGAAAAAAGATAAAACTGACTCTTTCGCCGGAAGTAAAAGATTTCCTTATTAGGAAAGGATATGACGAGAATTTAGGGGCTCGTCCGCTGCGCCGTGTTATTCAACAGTATATCGAAGACGTTTTAGCGGGGGGATTGCTTAGCGGCCATGTAAAAGAGGGAGATGTTGTATCGCTTCAGTGTAAGGACGAATCAATAGTTTTTGAGGTGGTTCCGCCAGTGACTGATCAGTTAATCCTTGAGAAAGTCTTGTAGAGGGGCATTGCCATTCCGAGCTGTAGGGGCGACCCGGTGGGTCGCCCGAAATTGGTGGGCGAGGCACCGCCTCGCCCCTACGGGGAAAGATTTCTCCCTTCGGTCGAAATGACAAATTGTGTGGTCGAAATGACAACGGAGATTTTTAGATGGAAAAAACATCAAATAAATTATTGAAATTAGTAAGAGCATGGCGCGCCATACCACTACTTATCCTGTTTTTTTTAATTTCATCTGAATTAGTTGTAGGGGCGATTCATGAATCGCCCCTACTAATAAAAGATATTTCTGTTGTTGGGAATAAACGCGCCAGCAGTAAAAATATAATTCTGCATAAAATAAGATTGACCAAAGGGAGCGAATTTTCACAAGAGGTTCTTAAGAGCGACTTTAAAAAAATATATGAAACCGGGCTTTTTAAAGATATAAAAATTGACCTTTCTGAGGGGAAAGAAGGCATAAAATTAGTATTTTATGTTGAAGAAAACACACAAATTAAAGATATAAAATTTTCAGGAGAAAACAAAATAAAAAGTAAGGAAATACAGGATGCGCTTAAAGAACTTCCGGTAAAACAGCGATTGAAACGCGGGAAACCCTATAATCCGGGGAATCTGTCTTTTAATGTGGAAAGAATAAAAAGCTTTTATAAAGAGAAAGGGTTTTATTTCGCGGAAATTACGGCAAAAGAGATATATACTCGTGATGATTCCTATGTAACTATCAAGTTTAATATTGAAGAAGGCAGTTCTGTGCAAATAAGGAAAGTAAAAATATCAGGGAATGCAGTGCTTACTGAGAATGAAATACTGAATAGATTGAAAACATGGGGCAGATCTTTTATATTTTTTCACGATAGAGTTTTTAAAAAAGAGGATTTTGATGAGGATTTAAAAAAGATTGTGGAATTATATGACCGTAAGGGTTATATAAAAGCGAAAATAAATAATTATTCTATTGACGAAAAAATAGAAAGTTACAAATGGCGAAGATTTACCGTTAAAAATACATGGCTGGATATTTATATTAATATTGAAGAAGGAGATAAATATTGTTTTGATGAAGTATCTTTTAGCGGGAGGACAAAATTTACGGAGAATAAAGAATTTGAATGGAAAAATATAATGATCGGCAGGGTTTTTAAAAGAGAAGTCAGGAAGGGAGATATTTTTAGTAATTTCAGGATAAGAGAAATTGCTGAAAGTATTCGTTCCAGTTATTCTGAAATAGGTTATATTTATTGTCAGGTGAATCCCTGCCAGGTGTTTGATGAAGAAAAAAAGACAGTTTCCGTTTTGTTTGAGATTGAGGAAGGGATACAGGTGTTTTTGGAAAAAATAAAGATAAGCGGGAATAAAACTACCAAAGATAAAGTTGTCAGGCGCGAATGCGTTATAAATCCCGGAGACATCTTTAATGGAAACAAGGTGCGAAGAAGCGTGCAAAAAATATTTAATCTTGGATATTTTGACGATATACAAATAGATACCCAGCCTACGTCTTTCAGGGATAGACTAAATCTTTTAATAAAAGTTAGGGAAAAATCGACAGGGAAACTTATGGCCGGAGTAGGGTACAGTTCCGTGGATAAATTAGTGGGTAATGTGTCATTCAGTAAAACGAATCTTTTTGGAAACGGACAATCACTTGATTTGAGCTGGCAAATAGGGCAAGCTTCACAGAAATATGAATTCAGTTTTACCGATCCTTACGTATTTGACACTAAGACTTTATTTGGATTTGATTTATACAATACGGAAAAAGAAATTTATGGGGAAGAAGATGCCGACGGTGATGGAGACGTAGATAAAACAGCGTATCGTTACAAAAGAAAAGGCTGGGCGATAAGATTGGGGAGACCTCTTAGTGACTACGTGAAGACAGGTTTGCGATACAATAATGAATCCGGTCGTTATCAAAAAGTGGGAAGTTATTTATTGCCGCCGGATATTAAAGAAGAAGATGTGAATGTAAGTACGCGCAGTTTAGGATTAACTCTGACTCGCGATACGAGAGACAATTATTTTTTCCCGACAAAGGGGGCAATTAATACATGGTCTATAACTTACGCGGGCGGGCCATTGGGCGGAACGAATAATTTTGTAAAAAATACATTAGAAACCAGATGTCATTTCAGGACGTTTTATGATTTTGTTTTGGTTTTAAGAGGCAGGACGGGTTATGTGAACCGTTTTGACGGATCGTTTGATGTGCCGAGAATTGAACGGTTTGATATTGGGGGAGCATACACTGTTCGAGGATACGAGGAGAGAAAGATTGCGGACGGGAAAAGAACGATGTTGGTAACAAATGTTGAATATATGTTCCCGTTATCCGATCAGCTTCGCGGACTTATATTTTACGACGCTGGGAACGCGTGGGATGAAGTCAGGGATATTAAAGTATCCGAATTAAGAAGGGGTGCCGGAATTGGGCTTAGAATTGACACACCGGTTTTCCCGATAATGCTCGATTACGGCTGGGGTTTTGATGAAGGCGGCGAGATTAGAGGATTGTTTCATTTTAATCTTGGGCTTTTGTTTTAGGGATGTGCTGTCATTCCGAGCGGGAGCGAGGAATCTGTTGTAGGGGCATAATCCCCCTTTGGAAAAGGGGGAAATAGGGGGATTTTTTAATAAAATTTATCAAATCCCTCTTAATCTCCCTTTTCCAAAGGGAGAAATTAAGATTTATTCCAACCCGCTAGGGTTACAAGAAGACTGGATTCCCGCCTTCGCGGGAATGACGGAGAAATGAACGGGAATGATGAGAAAGTGGGCGCGGGAATGACGGAAAAGTTGAGGGCATTTTCAGGTGAATAGAATAAAATTTTTAGGTACAGCAGGCGCCAGATTCGTGGTAACGAGACAACTCAGGGCGTCAGGCGGGATTTGGTTTGATTTGGATGAAACAAATTTTTTGTTGGATCCGGGTCCCGGGTGTTTAGTAAAATGTATGTCCAGCCGTCCGAAAAAGGATCCTTTGGTTTTGGATGGAATTATACTTTCCCATCGCCACATAGACCATTCCTCAGATTTAAATATTATGGTTGAGGCAATGACTAACGGCGGTTTTAAAAAAAAAGGTTTAGTCCTTTTGCCTCGCGATGCTGTCGAAGAAGAAACTATTTTTTTTAAATATCTGCGCGGCACGATAGATGAGTTGGTTATCTTAAAAGAAAAGTCTAAATTTAAAATAAGAAGTGTCGATATATCGACAAGTTGTAGGTTGTCCCATCCGGTCGAAACTTATGGTTTTAAATTTAAATTTTCTAAAGGTGTGATAGGTTATATCGCGGACACCAGGTTTTTTCCCGAATTGGTTAATGAATTTAAAAGCGATGTGTTAATTATTAACACAGTCCGTTTTGATAAGGAACCTGGCGGTGACAAAATAATCGATCATTTAACCTTTAATGAGGCAATTCGTTTAATAAAGGAAATTAAACCGAAGCTTGCGGTTCTGACGCATTTTGGGATGACAATGATTAAAAATAAACCGTACGAACTGGCAAAAATCGCGAGTAATGAGACACGGATAAAAGTTATATCTGCGTCGGACGGAATGGAAATTGATTTGGACGAGTTATAAGTGGAACATCGTTAAGCGTTGTCATTTCGAGCGAAGTGGTTTGTCATTCCGAACGAAGTGAGGAATCTATCTGAGGAAAGATTTCTCCCTTCGGTCGAAATGACAAAGTGTGCATGGGTTTAGTAAAACCCAACCTACGAATTTTTCGCGGGAATGACGGAAAAATGAGCACGAAATGACAAAGTAAAAGTAGAGGATTTTCGGATGAAAATTGGAGTAAATATAAAATGTTAGCAAAATGAAGACGTTATTTCTTTACCGGATTTTTACTGATTTTACCTACTACATTAACCATTTATTTTATTCTATATATATTCTACCACGTTGATAACATTCTTTACAGATATTTGAATAAGTATTTTCATATCCATATCCCGGGAGTTGGTTTTCTGATAATTGTTATTTTTATAACGTTATTAGGTTTGCTAGCCACTAATATAATAGGGAGGAAATTAATATCTTTATGGCATACATTACTGACCAAAACGCCTTTGGTAAACAAAATTTATATAACTATACATCAAATTGGAGACGCGTTTTTAGGAGAAAATAAAGGTATTTTTTAAGTCGGTTGTTATGATAGAATATCCAAGAAAAGGGTTATATTCACTTGGTTTTATAAGTTGCGAGATAGGGGGAGAGATACAGGGGAAGAGTAAAGCAAATATCATTGCGGTATTTGTTCCCACAACGCCCAATCCTACATCAGGGGTCTTGATTTTTGTTCCTAAAGAAGATTTGATTCATCTTGAGATGTCTGTTGAAGATGGTATGAAGACTGTAATATCAGGGGGGCATTTCCCATCCCAAATAAAATGAATGGTTACACTTCAATTAGATTATATTTACGAGATCCTAATCCCAATTTTTCCGCGTAATCCAGCTGGATATTCCAATCAACATGAGGGTAAATACCTTTAAATTTATCCTCGCCCGGTAAAATATTATTTGCAAGCTGTGTGTTTGGTAAACCTTCGGTTTTATTTACCAAATCTACGCTCGCTTGATCTATAGCTACAGGATCAAGTGATACCAGGATCCCGATATTCGGAACAATAGGGGCATCTGAAAATGGGTAACAATCGCACCGAGGAGAAACATCCAATATAAAGTTAAAAAAAGCTGATTTTTGTTTTTTGTTTAAAAGCACCGCGTACGCGTATTCGACGATTTTTTCCTGAAAAACTGAAGTATCGGGATTCCAGTTTATCTGGATAGCCTTCGCGTGACATATACTTAAACATTCTCCGCATCCGATACATTTCGCCGGATCAATTTGAGCATTGGTTTGAGTTATCGAAATCGCGTTCCCGGGGCACCACGAGATACATTTTTTACATAAGGTGCATTTTGCTTTTTTGACCTTTGGGCGGACATTTGAGTGCATGGCAAGTTTCCCGCCTTTACTACCGGATCCCATACCTATATTTTTTAATGCTCCGCCAAAACCGGAAAGTTCATGCGCCTTAAAATGGCTTAACGCAATGAT
>JBDROR010000087.1:0-5488 GCA_043809805.1 bacterium | reverse complement strand
TGTCATTCCGAGCGGGAGCGAGGAATCTGTTGTAGGGGCGACCCGATGTGGTCGCCCTCATGAAAGAGGGCAGCCACACAGGGCTGCCCCTACGGGGGAAAGATTTTTTCCTTCGGTCGAAATGACAATAAGGAATAAAATGCCAAAAAAGAAAAAATTTCCATTTTATATAATATTTATTACTTTATTAATTTTATTAACAAGTATTATTATCGTTAATATTTATCTTGATAAGGTTGTTTCAAAACATATTCTTCCCCCGCTGGAAAAATATTTGGATAAAGAAATAGAGTTTTCCGGCATAAGTATGGGGCTATGCGGAATAAAAATATCCGGCGTGAACATAAAAGACGAAAATAATAGTAAAGTGTTTGCGTGTGACAAAATGTATATTTATTTTTTGCTTAAACCATTGTTGAATAAGGAATTTATAATTGACCATATTCGATTTGTCAAGCCGCGGACAACAATTTATCACCAGGCTGACGGGAAATGGGTATCAATTTACGAGGAAAAAGAAAAAGGGGAAGAAAGTAAAAAAGAAAAAATTAAAATAGAGCTGAAAAAAATATTTATTGAAAAGGTGAGATTAAAATAGTTGACAACAAAACTAATCCTGGGACGACCACTGATTTTAGAAAGGTAAACGGCTATTTTAGTCTGGGAGAGAAAATTAATTATGTGGTAAATGGTTTTGTGGAGGACACAAGAGGTAAAATAAAGGTATCGGGCGCTATAGAAACAGGAACAAATAACTACAAAATTCATTTTCACGGCAAACATCTGGACGCGGTAAAATTCAACCCCTATTATAGACAATACTTTAATTACCCTGTTGAAACTGGAATGGTTACAGACATTTCTTTGGCTCTAACGGGGAAGAATAATACCTATCGCAACAAAGGAGATATAAATTTTAAGGATTTAAATTTTATATATTTTGAAGGGCAAAAATCGGTTCATGCCGCGAAGGGAAGGATAGCTTTTACTTCAAGCCCAAAAATAGTGGTATTGGAAGATATATCGGGGGTTGTAGATGAATGTTCCAGTTTTAAAGTTTCAGGAAAGGTTTGGCCTGCTGTTGAGGGCAGGGACAAGTATGAACTTTTAATTGATTTAAAAAATTTAGATTATTTTTTAGGGAAAAATCGGTATATTCATCAAGAAGGATTAAAAAAAGATCTTAATATTAAAGGGAATGGAGATCTCGTTTTTCGTCTTTCTGTGGAGGGAGATAATTTTAAATACGCCGGCAGAACGGATTTGAAAAATGTTGAATTGGATTGGGGGAAAGTTTTCTATAAGCCGAAAGATAAAATATGCGATCTGATTTTTGATATAAACTATCGGAAAGATCAAAAGGTTTGGGGGGATTTTAGCGTTGTTTCTAGATCTTTAGCGGTTGAAGGCAATGGAGAAGTTTCCGATTTGGAATGCCCGGAGCCGAAATTGGATTTAAATATTTCCCTAAAAGAAGGGTATGTCGGAGAATTGTTGGCTTTTTTGCCCCCGTGGCCAAAAGAAATAAAACTTTTTGGAGTAACCGATAGGGTGAATGTTAGAATTTTTAATGAAAGGCCTTCCAAAACAATATACTCGGTAAGTGTTAATGGAACACCTTTAGCGTGGCAATACGCTGAATTATTCAATAAACCTTATGGAATGGAAAGTAAGATAGATTTTAATTTAGTTTCCGAGAAGGGTAAATTATTACTTATGGATTCCAGGCTGACGTTTGGGGAATCGGAGGTAGAGAGCAAAGTAATTGAGATAGATTTGAAAGGCGGGAATGGATTAAACACGGAGTTGGATTTTAAGAAATTGGTTTATGACGATGTCCGTAAAATATCAGATTTGTTTAAAGAAGAAAATATTGAATTAGACGGGTATTGCGGCGCGAAATTTATTCTTAATTCCGCGAATAGTGAAGTAAGTCTAAAAGGAAGCGCCGATATTTTTGAGTCAAAACTGATATATGATAATTTTATTGATAAAAACAAGGGAATCCCTGGCCGTGTGGAGTTTAATATATCATGGTGCGGCAATACATTTGTGATAGATGAACTGCGATTGGAATCCGGAAAAAACAAATGTTTACTTAATGGGGAGATTGTAGACTATGATAAAGCACAGCCTCAATATGGTTTAATGGTTATTTCCGATTCTTTTTACTGGGGCGAGTTAACTCCGGCCTATATGCCGGGGTTTGAAGACTATAAGTTGTCAGGCAAGTCTAATGTAAAATTGAATATTTCAAGCAGGGGAAAATTTCTTAATATAAAGGGCGGGTTGAATCTCAGTGAGTGTGAAGCGCGCTGGAAAGACCGGTTGTCCAAACCAAAAGGTATTAACCATATGGTTGATTTTGATTTTCTGTTTGGGGAAGATAATCTTATTGTTAATAATGTGAATATATCTCTCGGAAATTTCGAAATAGGCGGAAGCGGCAAACTTGAAAATTATGACATGGAAAACCCAGAATTGGTTTTGGGGTGGGAGGTAAATAATTTCAATGGGAGCGAGTTAGTAAATTATTTGCCATCATTTGGCTGGCTTAACGACATAAAAATTGAGGGATTATTAAAGGGCGGGACCAGCATATGTAAAGAAGGAGATGTACAAAAAATAAGGGGAGAGTTAAGTCTGGACAATATAGATTTATTTTATAAAAATCGAGTTTACAGAGCTAATGGAGTGTCAGATAAAATTGTTTGGTTGGTGAACGAGGGAGAAGAAGTTGTTTATATTGATTCAGGTCAGTGGACTGTTGATCAGTCGGTTTTTAAAATAAAAGGGAATATAAAAAAACAAGATGATAACTTGTGTGTGTTTCTGGATGTTAATTGCGATGAGTTGTTTTTAAAAGAAATTATTCCGTATTTTTCAACTAAAATGGCCGGGGAATTAGAGGGGCTGAATATAGACGGGGCCGGCAAAATGAATTTGAGGTTGGAAAATTGCGGAGAAATATTTACCTGCAAGGGGGATATAGATTTAAGAGATAATTATATATCCTATAAAAAGATTATTGCTAAACCGAAAGGATTGGACAGTAGAGTTGTTTTTAAGATTATCAATCAGAAAGATAGTGTTAATGTTGACACATTAAGATTTGCTTGGAATAATTCCAGTTTGGACTTTTATGGTAAAATGGACAAAATAGATACTGAGCCGGTTTTAGATTTGAAATTGACAGGGGAAATATTTTATCCGGAATTGAAGATGATATTAGCAGATACTCCCGAGAGCCGGGATATTATTAAGAAATTTTTCGCTCTTAAAGATAAAAATGGAAAAATCAATCTAAGTCTGAAAATCACGGGGAAAGTGGAAAATCCTGAAATTAAAAGCGATTGGGGATTGATTGCGGCGGTAGTTATTAAGATTGGATTGCAGAATAGTATAGAATTTTTAGAAAATGCCGCGGGTAAAACTTTGGAGACCACCCTGAATTTTGGGAAAAAAACAATTGAAACAACAGTTTTAGTGAGCGGCAAAGTGCTGCGTGAAACTGTCAGGGCGGGCATAAATGTAATTGAAGGGGTTTATAAAATTATTTGGCCGTTTAAGAAAAAATAATTATGAAAAAACTAAAAATAGGAAAAATTATATTAGGTCAAACCCCGGTTATTGTCGGGAGCATAAAAGATTCAGATATAAATTCGGATAAGATCAAAGACGATATTTTTAAAAAGATAGATATTGTTGAGATACGAATAGACAGATTTAAAAATATATTTCCTGATTACATAACATCCATAGTGAAAAAATTAAAGGCATCTATTCCTAACCCAATAATTGCCACAATAAGGGATAAAAAAGAGGGCGGGGGGAAAAAAATTAATGAAGACGCGCGTTATGAAATATTGGGAAATATTATTGGATATGTGGATTGTGCCGATGTCGAGATAAATTCAGGTTTATTAAAAAAGATACCTCCATTGTTTCATTCCCGGAAGAAAATCATTATTGGTTCGTATCACAATTTTAAAAACACGCCATCTTTTGAAACACTCGAAAAAATTCTTAAAAAAGGCAAGAAAGGCGGGGCGGATATTGTTAAAATCGCGGTAATGGCAAATTCCAAAGGTGATTTGGCAAAATTAATTGATTTTACTATCAAACATAGAAAAGAAAATATCATAACAATCGCAATGGGAGATATTGGCCGTATATCCAGAGTGTTGAATCCTTTGCTGGGTTCACTTCTTACTTATGGGTATGTAACTACCTCATCTGCTACAGGTCAGCCTTCGGCAAATGAGATTATTGAATGGTTAAGATTATTTGATTCGGGATGCAATAAGAAACGAAAGATTTCTCCCTTCGGTCGAAATGACAAAATATGAACGACGCCCATGCCTGCCGGCAGGCAGGAATTGTTGTCATTCCGAACGTCTTGTTTGTCATTCCGAGCGAAGCGAGGAATCTTATACTGACAGTTAGCTATACGGTCGATAAACCGCAATATAAAAAAATTGCTGCTTTTTGGCTTGACAATTACTAAAATGTGATTATAATGTATTGTTATTAAAGCAGAGGCAAATCCGCTTCTCACCTTACGGCTGCGGCTTGTTAAAGGTTGAAAATAGTTACAAGTTTAAAAAGTTAACCATTAAAAAGCGGATAGTCATATCCGCTTTTTTTATTTCAGTTTTCGGTTGTTTTGTTGTTGTCATTCCGAACGATGTTAGGAGGTGATAAAAATACAATTTATAAAGCATAGAATAAATTACAGAATAAAGGCCCGTGATGTGCAGGTTATAGGCGTTGACGGTAAAAATATAGGTGCGGTGCCTTTAAGAAATGCCATAAAGACAGCGGAAGAATTAGGGTTGGATTTAGTGGAAATTGCTTCAAATACAAATCCTCCCGTATGTAAAATGATGGATTATGGGAAATATAAATATGAACTGCAAAAGAAGGCGAAAGAGGCCAAAAAACATCAAAGAATAATAGAAGTAAAAGAAATAAAAATCAGACCTAATATTGATGAACATGATTATCAGGTTAAAGTTAGAAGACTTTTGGGTTTTTTGGAAGAGGGAGCTAAGGTGAAGATAAATATGATGTTTAAAGGCAGGCAAGCTGTTCATATGGACATTGGATACAGGCTTATGGATAGGGTAATTCAGGATTCTGCTAATTTATCAACAATTATCCAGAAAACAACCCGTGAAGGCAGGAATTTAATATTGATGCTTTTAGGGAAACCAAAATAGTTGTCAGTTGTCGGTTGTCGGTTGTCAGATTCCTATCTAACAACTGACAACTATATGTATAGAAAGGGGAGATATGCCAAAGCTTAAAACAAAAAAAGGTGCGGCCAAGAGGTTTAAGATAACGGGTTCCGGCAAAGTATTGCGGCGTAAAGCCGGCCGCAGTCATATTTTGACTAAAAAGAAAAAAGGCAGGAAAAAAAATTTAGGCAAGCCGGCGTTGGTTTCAGCAGGGGAAGTAAAAAGCATTAAAAGGCTATTGCGGTACA
>JBDROR010000086.1:0-24088 GCA_043809805.1 bacterium | reverse complement strand
TACAAAAAGACGATATTTGTTATCAGACTTAATTTCTGTTTTACTGACATAAACAGAGTCATTCAAAGTAATTTTATATTCCTTTAAATTAGTATCCGTAACCTCGATACTTGGATAAACAGCGGTAGAATAATATTTGCCACTAATTACATCTTTAATTTCTATATTTGGCGGGATGCCGTCTGGGATTATTCTCGTCTGAGCATTTTTGAATACCGGGGAGACTCTATCCATAGAATTTACCAAAAATGCGCCATAAAAATATTCTCTTTCATTCACTAAATTTGTATCAATACAACTTGTATCCATTCCTTCATAAACAACTATTCCATCTGTCAAGTCTTTTGGATAATTATACTCATTGCGGACTATTTTAATTAAACTAAAATCCCTTATATCCGGATTTATCCAGTCTAATCTAATAAAACTATTTTCTAAAAAAGCAACCAATCCTGTAATATAAGGCTCAACAATCTCTATGGTCTGGCCATGTAACACATTTTTTCTTACTACGTCTGTCCAGCCACCCATAAACTCTACTTTAAGATCAACACCATCTAATCCTTCTATCCCAAAATGACTAATTCTGGAATTAACCTCGCGGAATCCTTTAAGATGTTCGTAATCATCCAAATATCCGCTGTCATAAATCTCTATCTTCCCTCCATATGAATCTCTATTAGTATTTATACCAACCAATTTTACTTTTAAATAATTCCCATCATTTTGCTGGTTTTGATACAAAACACCATAACTATACAAGTTAGCCAGATAAATATCCATATCTCCATCATTATCTATGTCTGATAAGACAGCTTTCTGACTGTATAATGTCGTATCTAAATTTGCCTGATGAGTTATTTCAGTCCAACTTTTTAATCCTTTACCGGCAAAAAAATTATTCTGTCCACCTTCTCTTAAAAGCAATACATCATTAAAAATTGTGTTTCTAAAACTTCCCAGCGAAACATTTCGATTATTATTTTTTACTATTTCAATACCGGTCGCGCTTAATGCTGTAAATTCTCCACATCCATTATTTTCATAAATTATACAGTTTTCTTTATTCACCAAAATAAGATCCAAATCCGAATCTAAATCTATATCCATAAACTCCGCTGACTGGCTTGAAGAACTTATCATACCCGCGTCTTTTGTCTTATTAACAAATATGGCCGCGCCCTGATTTTCATAAAATAAATTATCCCCTGAAGAATTTACTACGAAAATATCAGCATCATTGTCATTATCTGTATCGGCTGCTTTTACATCCTTGGTATCATCTTCAACAGACTTCCACGTCCCCGCACTTTCTACCCAACCATCGGGGTAGTTATTAAGATAAAGACAATTCGCCCCTTTTCTCCCTATAAATAAATCCAAATATCCATTTTTATCAAAATCGGCTACAGCAACTGATTTAGCGTCTAAATCCATTTCTGGCCATGGACACGATATTTTTGTCCACATTTTACCCGCGCCATTATTTCTATATAAAATAGACTCTGCCTCTGTATTTGCTACAAATAAATCTTGATACCCATCATTATCATAATCAAAGAAAACACCCGCATATCCCTGGCTTGTATCTCCTGTGCCGCTAGAATTTGTAATATCTGAAAACTTACCGCTGCTATCATTTCTATAAAGAATATTTTCCCCTATTCTGGTTACAATATATAAATCATCATCACCATCATTATCAATGTCACCAAAACACGCATAACTGCCATAAGCTGAACCTTTTATTCCCGATTGTTCCGTATAATTTTCAAACTGTCTCTTTAATGGTAATGCGTTTATTGAAACTGTTCCCGAATAATTCGGCACCTCGTCGAAAGTCTGTATCTCGTAGGTGTAGGTAACTCCATTCGTTACGGTCGTGTCAATATAAGTCGTTAGTCGTTGGTCGTTAGTCGTTAGTAAAGACTGGCTACTGTCGACTGACGCCATGCCTGCCGGCAGGCAGGACTGACGACTGATTTTTGTTCCACAAAAATCAAAGTCTCCTGGGTTCGTCCAACTCAATCTAACCAGATTATTTTCCGAAACTGCCGTAAGGTAGGAAATTTGTGCCGGAGCCTTAGTATCAAAAGGTATTCCATAGACCGGATTCACATTTTTGTTTTCATTCCCTATCTCGTCTATTGTTGTTACCGCAAAATAATAGCCCTTTCCATCAACAAGATTATCTGCTTTATATTTTAAGGCAGCTCCACCAAGCTCAACTAGCGGAGATAAATAGCTCACTTCATTAAAATATTTATCACTAATATAAACTTTAAACTTAGATACAGTCTCAAGAGTATTCCATGAAAGTTCCAATAAATTCCCTTCACCGGTGTTTACAACATTAAGGTTAGTAATTGGAAGCGGCGGGATAAGGTCATCTGCAGGAATACAACCGGCTGTCAGAACTTCCTTGTTCTCGTTCGCGTTTTTATCTAATCCGGTTACGGCAAAATAGTAGACTGCTCCATTAACCAAATTGTCAATTGTGTGCTGATAAATACCCGCGCTTACTTTTACTGCCGTTACCATCTCCGAAACATTGATAAAATTGGAATTTTTATAATATATATTGTAATAGTCGAAATCTCTTGATTCTCTATATCCGCTCCAATTTAACTGAATCTGACCGCCAAATTTGGTATCAATCGCGGCAAGCGTTGTTATTTGGGATGGCGCAATTTCATCCGGTTCAATAATAGTGACTAGCCGCTCGTCGTTAGTCGTTAGTTCAGATATATCTTGCATAACCACTGTTCCACTTGGGAAATCCACCTTTATAGTAAAAGCGGTAGTATCATCTCCCAATCCAAAATGCGCCCACCCGGGTTCTAATATTTCTTTATATCCAATTATTTCTTCACTATCGACTGACGACTGACTACTAACGACTATTTTAGCTCCAATCCCGTCACTGTTACTGCTTGTACCAATTAGTTTTACCTTCAACCAATGGTCGTCATTCTGATTATTGCGGTAAAATATGGCACTGTTGTCATAACAGACTATATATAAATCCAAATCGCCATCATTATCCCAATCGGTTAATTTAACATGGCGGACATTTTGAGAAGCATCATTTAATCCGGCCTCAAGAGTATTTTCAATAAACTTGCCATCCCCCTGATTTTTGCAAACAACCATTCCCTGATTTGTTCCAAGAATAATGTCCAACTTACCGTCATGGTTATAATCACCCATCACCACAGAATAAGTTATACTGCCATCCTGCGTCCAAAAACCATCTAATCCATTCCAAATATCATTGCCGAGATATTTATAAACATAATCCTTTCCATCATTCGCGACAAAAAGTTCCATTCGACCATCATTATCAATATCTCCAGATAAAGCATCGCAGCTATTATCTTCAAAATAATCCCACGGCCCAAAAATTCTTTGCCATCCATTTATTCCATTATTTTTTAGTAAAATATTATTTCCAAGATTTACTAAAAATAAATCCTGATCTCCATCCATGTCATAATCAAAGAAAACTCCCTTGCGACAGTAACTAACATTTTTAATTCCATCATATCGCAGGTCATCTGTCTTTTTATAAACTCCACTGCCATCATTAAAATATACTGAATTCCCTTCTCCCCATTCCGCCACGTAAAAATCCAAATTTCCATCATTATCAATATCACAAATTGTCGTATTATATCCAAAGTCCAATAGAACAACTGAAGAGTCTATATCCACATCGGCCGTTTTGGTAAATTGTGGTTGGACAGGTGCAATATCAAACGTTACAGATCCAGAAGAATAATTCGGCACTTCATCATAAGCTTGTATTTTGTAGGTGTAAGTAACACCATTTGTCACAGCGGTGTCAACATAAGTCGTTAGTCGTTGGTCGTTAGTCGTTAGTAAAGACTGACTACTATCGACTGACGCCATGCCTGCCGGCAGGCAGGACTGTCGACTGATTTTTGTTCCACAAAAATCTACATCCGGCGGATTTATCCAACCCAACTCTATCAACCCGTCACCGGATTTAGCTGTAAAAGAAGAAACTTCTTCAGGAGGAGTAATATCAGAAGATACACATGAAATAGAAATTACTGATTTATCCTCATTATTCCTTCCATCAATCGCGGTAACGGCAAAATAATATGGCTTCCCATCAATAAGTCCATCAACATTTGTATTTTTTGTTCCAGCCTTAACCAAAGTAACCGGTTTCAAATCAGTAACGTTATGAATCTCAAAGTCCGCCTTGTAAATTTTATACCAAGCTACATCCCCCTGCCCTAATTCGTCATAACCTGACCAATCAAGCGCTACCGCGTTCCCTATACCTATATTCTGAACAGTTAATGTCAACACCTTTGCCGGAGGAATACCATCTGCCGTCGGAATAACATTAATACAATTTACATTAGAATCTTCATTGCCTGATTGATCAACCGCGGTAACCGCGAAATAATAGGATGTCCCAATTTCCAAATTTTTAACACAAATTTGTTCAAAACTCTTATCCGCCCAGGCAATTGAAGATAATCCGGAAATATCATTGAATGGAAACCCATTCTGATAAATTTTAAATTCATTAATATCATTTGGTGCTGGATAACCGCTCCAGTTAAGCGAAATTACTCCGCCTTCTTTAGTATCATTAACAGCCAAATTAGTAATTTTTGCCGGCGGAATTTTATCTGTCGAAATTCCTAAAATCGATCGGACAGATTTTTCTTCGTTTCCCGAACTGTCATAAGCGGTTATACCAAAATAATAAGCAAGATTATTCATCAGGCCTGTTATCTGATAACTTAATTCTGTTTTGCCGACTGGAACTAATGGTGAAAGATCAGAAACATTGTCAAACAGCATCTCACTCTGGTAGATTTTATATCCTGCTAAATCTTTTACTTCAGAAATATCATAATCCCAGTTTAAATTTAATACCCCGCTTAAACCCGGATCATTGACAACCAACGTAGTAATTTGAGCAGGCGCAACCTTATCTGTGGGAATAACTGAAACTGTTTTTACCGCTGGATCCTCATTACCCGCGCTATCTACCCCGGTTACGGCAAAATAATATTTTGTTCCATTTGCCAGATTTCCTATTGTACATTCTTTTGTCCCCGCAGAAATAGTTTGAACCGATGGAATACCATAAATATCTTCAAAATCTGATACGGCTGAATATATCTGGTAATATTCCACGTCACCCTGTCCAACTTCATTATAGCCAGTCCAATCTATTTTGACACTATCACCAAGTCCCATGTCGTAAGCTGTTAATTCACTAACCTGAACCGGAGCTTGTTTATCCAGGGAATTATTATCTCCGCCATAAACGCCCATATCGCTTCTCGTGCTATCAGCATCAACTATATTCGGATCACCGCTGTCTATACAGGGTGAATCTGCGCGAAGATGAAAATTCCCTGACGCGGGGTTGACAAATTTTGGGTCGGATTCCATATTGCCGATACCCGGAGATAAAACTTCACCTTCTCCTGAATACGGCGCATAATCATATTTTCCTCCCTCTGGATTCCACAAGGCACCATAATAATGAGCGAAATAAGGATACTCCCCGCATTGATAAACATCGTTATAAACAATTTTTGACATAAGCGGCTTGTCTGCCGGATCCACTTTAATATAATCAGGCATCACATATATATCCACCGCTCCATATTCGCAATTGTTAAAAATATTATTTTTAATTACACCTGCCTCTTTACAAACCACGGCGATATTCGCGATATTATTAAAAGTATTATTTATAATCTGAGACGTTCCACCCCGCACATTGTAGACTCCATAAGCACAATTATTAAAAATATTGTTTTTAATTAAATTATTTTCTTCCGGTTCAATACCATACGCACAATCATTAAAAATATTACCTTCAATAATAAAATTTTCGACCCATTTTATTGCTGGAGAATTAGAAAAATAACCTTTGAATTTATTTTTAATAATTTTATTTGAATAATTTATACTATTAACCCTACAGTCAGCATAAATACCCCCATTAGTGAATGTATTCTCTGCAATTAATAAATCCCCTCCGAAAAAGAAATCTATCCTTATAGATGTAATACTATTTTTACGAACAATGAGGCCGCCCCCATTAAAAAATATACAACCATTTAATTTATTTTCCTCAATAATAATATTTTTACATTGCCCGCTTCCATCCTCATTCTCACACCCCTCCACCTCAATTCTCCAAAAAGTACCTCCTACATCAAATGCTAACCCTTTTATTTTTATATAAGATGAACCTGCATTAAAAATAATCTGTCTAAGATGAGTCTCATGTCCGGGATAGGCCTCGATTACTGTCTCCGCGCCCACACCCAAACCGGATGGGATATTGTTTACGACTTCATCATAAATACCATCTTTTATTTGAATAATATCTCCGCCGTAAGCCGCATTAACCGCCTGTTGAATAGTAGAATAATCATCAGGAACAATTAAAATATTTGGAAGATACGCGATTGGAAGGGTTGTCCCTGAAACCTCTTGTCCCGCGCAGGATTTGTTTCCATACTTGTCATATGCCCAGATATTAAAATAGTATTGAGTATTGGGATACAAATCATTTATTGTAATGCTTGTATCCATATTAAAAGTCCACTTTGAATCTTCATTATCATCAATAGAAGCAACCGTATCATAATAAATTGTATACCTTGAAAAATTTCTATCTATAGCCGGTAAGCCTAAATGCAATGTTATCGAATGAGTCGTTACATCTCCTACGGTTAAATTTCCCGGCGGTGTTGGAGAGAAAATGTCCACAGGGAAAACGGAAGAAACAAGATAATCGCTTTCCTGCCCATTTTCTTCTTTTACTTTTATTCTAATGTAACAATTCCCATCAAAAGAAGGGGGCAAATCAGTTTTTACTAACCAATTTAAACTGGCATATCCTAAACCAGTTATAAGTTTTATATTTTTTACCTGATAATAATCTGTATTATTTATATCTTCAGGCAAAACATCACCGGAATATTCTGATAAAGATAACGTAGCAGGATAAAAATCCTGTCCATCCAATGAATATTCCGCCCTTAGATTATACACAGCATCCCCAGGCTTTGTAATTTTTACCTTAAAAAATACCTTGCCATTTGATTCTTGAGAAGGTAAAGTCACATAATCAACATAAACCGAATGACTAGTCTCTGCTTCCGGAGTATTGCCATAAGCGCCCACATTTATCCGTCTGCCGTTAGGCTCGGGTTCGTTAGAATAATCATCATCAGAATCGCCTGTATCAATGGCTGGGGAATGCTGGCTTATATGGAAATCCGAGACAAGATAGGTTTCACCTGCCATATCAACATATCTAGAATCCGCTGTTTTTAAAAGAGGATCAGCGGAAAAATTACCTGTTCCGCCCATGGATACCTCTCTATATCCGCTAAGTGCACTGTTTACTTTACACACATTATAATTATTGCCCCAAATATCGTTATAATTACCCTTAATATCCGCCCAATAGGCTCCATATATTCCTTTACTATTTTCAGCTATTATATTATTTTTTATTTCTCCGCAATATCCATCATGGAAATATATACCGGTTTTATTATATACAATAGTATTGTTGAGAATTTGATCTGAATATAGAATCCCCCCTGCCTCATCCCACACCGAAGGATTAGAATTATTCGCGTTATTATACACAAAATTGTTTTTAACTAACAAGGAGTTGGAAATGCCTGATGAATAGTACCACCACCCCTGATAGTCCAGACTATCCGAATTTCCATTGAATCCAACAATATTTCCTTCTACCAAATTCCCGCCATAAATACCTGTAACGCCGTTATTGATAACTATATTGTTTTTAATAACAGCTTTACCGCCTGCTCTAACTCCAAGATATTTATTATTTCTAATAATATTATTTTCAATTACACTTATATCTCCACGTTTATGATAACTCCCGCCATCAAAATATATCCCAACATTATTGTTCTCAATAATATTGTTTTTAATAATTGGGCCTGTATATACAATGCTCCAATGGTGCTCATAGGAATAATTAATATTTTCAATTCCTTTATCACAATTCTGAATAATAAACCCATCGATAATTGTATTATTAGTTACAGCGGACGGCCAATAATAAAATTTAAATCCATAGTTTCCTTGTCCATCAATAATAGTTTTATTCTCTTTTATATCTCTTTTCCAGCTTACCGCGTCATAACCGCCGTAAAATTTAATTTTATCGTAATCGACATAGACGCTTTCATAATAAATCCCTTCAGCAACTTTTACAACCGCCTCACCGCCGGCAGTATTAACAGCTTCAGTGATGGAATTATAGGGATGCTGTATTGAGCCATTTTCAATCCCGCTGATATTGCTAACATCAACATAAAATATATAACGGGTGAAGAAAGTAAATGAAGCCGAATAACATGTCTCATTATTACAATTATCTTTACACTTTACCTTCCACCAATAGGTTTTCCCATATAAAAGTTTTTCTACTTTCCACGCGCGACTGCTAATCCATTCACTTCTCCGCAATTGAGTATTGCGGTTATCAAATTCAGGATTGTCATCTATAATAAAATAATAGCTGACAGGGGAAGAATCATCAATGGCTTGCAAAGCCTCCAATGTGACAGATAATTTTACAAAAACTCTGCCATTTTCAGGAAGACTACATCCAACATTCGCCGGCGGCTTATCATCTATGGTGAAACTAAATGGATTTGAATAATCCGTTTCATTACCATAACCATCTTTGCATTTTACTTTCCACCAATACGCCCTTTTATATAAAGGCTTCTCTACTTTCCAGCTTATTCCCGTCCATCCGCTTTCTTGCTGCCGGCCACTACGGTTATCAAATTCGGGATTATCATCTATGATAAAATAATATTTTACGGGTGAATCATCAACTGCAGGTAAGGCCTCCAAAACAGGTAACGCGTTTTTTAACATTGTTCCGTTTTCAGGAAGTTTACATCCCGCATTAGCAGGGATTTTGGTGTCAATGATTAATCCACTGCCCCATCCCCATCTGCATTCCAACTCCCACCACCACCACTCGGAATTAATATAAATAATTGTATTTGTCAATCCATATCCCCAATTTTTCTCCTCACTTTGAAAATCCGTCACCTGGCCGTCATCAACAACCACTTTTATCAAATTCGGGCTGGCCGAATAAACTTCACCTAAATCATCTTTCACACTCCAATAAGCCTTCTTTCCAATTCCGGTTTCCTGTGAACCTCCATTCTCTATGGATTTACATTTAACCCATTTTAAACTATCCCAACCTGTCGTTTCCCATCGACCATAAGAAGGGAAATAATCTCCTACTTCCCACGTTGAATCGGTAATATTCCAAACAATCTGTTTATCGTCATCAGCGCGATCCCAATAATAAAAGCTCACGCCGCATTGATTTTGTTCATTATCCGCCAAATCGTAAGTAATCGTTACTATCCCGTCTTGCCCCTGCTCCGCCGTAACATTTGCCACTTGAGGCACGGTATTATCAACAGCATCCCCGCGATTATATTCATCGCTTGCGTTAAAGGTAAAATCCGTTCCCGCCACTCCCATAAAAACAGACCATCCACCAACTTGCTGGTTTACCATATCATCTTCAAAATCATGTTCGCTCACTGTATTTCCATCAACTACTATTTGCCAATCATCAATATACACTGTACTATTGGACCTATTCATACCCCATATGCCAAACCTCCGGGGTTGAAGACTACTCCACACACCAGAATCCTTATACGGCGAATACTCTATAGAATGCGGAGCAGTTTCGACTTTTATAGCTAACACATCATTAACCCACGCATAACTCGTCCCGCTGTTCATATCGTATTCGTATACAACCTTATTCCAACTATTTTCATTACAATAAACACCTGTCCCGGGAGGAGGCCCTCCACCGGAAAAAGAAGGATCCAATGGGTTTCTTATTTCCCAATCCGGAGCCACATCCATGCTTACTACACTAAAATAATCAAAACCATCATATGCGGTTAAAGCAAAAGGCATCTCAGTTATTGTCTTATTCCCATAGAAATAAAATTCACACCTAATATTAGAGACCGCATTTGGAATTAAACTGTCATCATAACATACAACATTTTCCGCCGTGCTTCCATTTAAGTGAACAAGTTTCATTGATTTTGTTGGAGGATAATTTCTTATCGCTTCTACCGGACCTGCTTCATCAGAATCAGAATATATATTTCCATTTTTAGCGCGAACAATATAATAATAATCAATTTCATTTAGCGGCGGATTTAAACTATTGGCTAAATCATCAATGAAATACTCCTCGCCTTTAGCAACCGAGCCAACGGTTTCATATAAACCGCCGGAAACAATCGACCTCAAAATATCATAACCAATCACATCATCTTCGCCCGACCCATCATCACTTGATTTAATCCATGTAAGAGTGATACTTTTTCCGATGTCCCTCGGAGTATCGGATACCGTAACACAAACCGGTTTACCCAAGACTCTTTCCAATGGAATAATATTCTTAACCGCTTTCACGGGGCCCGCTTCATCAGAATCAGAATATGTATTTTCATTTTTGGCGCGAACCACATAATAATAATCAATTCCATCCGCCGGCGGGTTGGAACTGTTAAAAATATTATCACAGAATACCTCTATCCCGGCTTCAGTTGAACCAACAGTTTCATACAAACCGCCGGAAACAATTGACCTTAAAATATCATAACCAATTACATCATCTTCACCCGCTCCATCATCGCAAGACTTCAACCATGTTATTGTTATACTTTTTCCCATATCCTTTGGGGTATCAAACACATTTATATAATCCGGTTTGCCTACCACAGTTTCTATTTCCTCTGGGATAATAGTTATACCTTTAGAATAATCACCATCAGAATCGTAGGTAAATACGGAATAGCAATATGTTGTATCCGGCAAGATACCCGCATCAATAAAACTTGTATCAAATCCGTCAAAAACAACTTCACCGTTTCTAACGATTTTAATCCCAATAAAATTATTATCCGGATTTCTCCAATTAATAATAGCCTTTCTCATCCATATGGTTCCTTTAACATTCTTTACCTCTGGCGGAAGTATTTTTAAATGAACCGTATCAAAAACCTCCGAACCGGGTTCTCCCAAAAGACCAAGTCTCAAGGTGTATTCCTTCCCGGATAAATCATATGTATCCCAGCATCCCAATACTCCATAAGAAATTTGCTCAGTTCCAGATAAAATTTGTGTCCATTCGGAAGGATTTTCGCCTTCTCCATATTCAAGACGAAAACCGGCAAAAGCAGGGCCAAATGCTTTCCCTACTATAAGATTTTTCCCACGGGATAATCTTTCGTTTTCTAAAGGGTAATCCAAAGAAACAGTCAAATCGGAAACATCGCTGGAAGGAGGCAAAATCTCGAATTTCTCAATACGATTAAAATTCGCGACATAAAGGCAGTTATTTTTATCCAATGCAATACCCTGAGGGACATGGTCAATAGACTGACCGCTTTCCGCAAAAACCGGAATGCTAAAAAGCAGGTTACCTATAATATCATATCTTTTCACTTGCCAATTTGCTGAGTCTAAAATATAAATATTCCCTTCCGCGTCTAAAACAATTTTTTCTCCTTCCGCGTCGAAACTGCGTATAAAATTGCCTTCAGGGTCAAAAATCCGCACGCATTTATTATCAACATCCGTCACATAAATATTCCCAAACCTATCCATCCCTAACTCTCCGCCCCCATGTCCAAAGCTCCCAATTAATTCATAAAACGGTGAATAAATATTAATACAGCGTTCCCCATTGATAACATAAATATTACCATTGCCGCCAATTACCAAACCTCCGGGCAAAGAAATATCCACCCCAAATGACCTGACAAAAACACCCTGGCTATTAAAAATCTGAATACGGTTATTATTTGTATCAGCAACTAAAATATTGCCAAGATCATCACGGTCAATACTTTCAGGATTATTAAACTCTCCTTCGCCGCTGCCAAATTTCCCAAATGATTTAATAAAACCACCAGTCGAATCAAAAATTTGCGCCCGATTATTCCCTGAATCCAAAACATAAATTTTCCCGTCATTACCGACACATATATCCCGGGGCGCGTTAAAATTTCCATCATTGTCACCGTAGCCGCCGAATTCAAATTGCTGAACGGCAACCGGTTTTAGCGACACGGAATCATAATTAATATTATTGGCCAAATCTTTAACTGTTAATCTAATCTCACAAGTTGTATCGCTTTCTATAGCTGTATTATCCCACACAGTCAAAACACTGTCATTTACAGGCATTTTGCTATTTTTGATAAGTGTCCAATTCGGTTCATTAACTTTTCGATACTCTAATATATATTCCTTAAAGTTAGTATCTATTGCTGTTCCTTCAATATGTCGATCATCATCAATTGTCCATGTCAAAGTAGTATCCAATAAAGCCACTGGCTTAACACTATCAACCAGAACTGTTACCGTTGTCTCATTTTCAAATTCTGATTTATCTTCCGCGGACAATTTAATTACGCAGGTTGTATCAATATTACTATTTTCCCAAATACCCAGAATATTATTAGTAACAGGATTTAATGACTTTGTAATCTCAACCCACTCTGAAGGGTTATCACCAATTCCATATGAAAGGACATATTGTTTCAAGAAACCATCCGATACCGTTCCACTTATTTTCGTTTTTTCACCTAACAAACTATTAGATATGGGTTTAGCTATAATAACTCCTGGAGGGACAGTATCTGAATAAACCAGCAAAGATTTACCGCTCTCATTCCCGAGGGTGTCCACAGCCGTAACCTGATAATAATATTCCATGTTTTTATCTCTTGGTTTACTATAAGTTGAATCTTTAACCAAACCGAAATTAATCTTTGCCTCATTTTGATAAATATTGTAACCGGCTAAATCCACTTCTGTGTTGTTGTCCCAGGCTAAAATTAGTGTACTATCCATTAACTCCACCTTTAAATTAACAGGGACGGCAGGAGGAACCGTATCAACAGTCAATTTAATCATGGCTTCATTGTTATATCCATTTTTGTCAAAGGCCGTTAATCGAAGCAAATACACACCTTCAACCTGGGGAGGTGTAATCCAGCACCCCAACAAGCCATTTTCTATTTGCCTGGAATCGGTTGAAATTAAATCCCATGAGGTAGAATCAGCTTCTCTTTTAAACTCAAGGTTGTAATGGTCCAGAGTTAAATCCTTCGCGGTTCCTATAATAGAGACTTGTTGTCCAACTGAAGCGAAGTCTTCCGGCGAGGTTATCGCGACATTCGGTTTTCTGTAGTCAATATTGGCTAAAAAAGAAGGCGCGCTTTCATTTCCAATTGTATCAATTGAAGTTAAATAATAGCTGTATTCCAACTCTTTATCCACAACAAGTGAAAACTCTTTGTCCGTGTAAACATTATTTGTTAATAATCCTTCTATTCCTTCATGAAAAATATTTATTTCTCTTAGTGAAACAAAATAATTTTCGCCTCTTGTAATTAAAAGACGTATTTTGTTTGTTAAAACAGGCGCGAAAGCGTATTCTTCCGTCACGGCGTGGTTACGTAACACTGTTACCTGATTAACCCATTTCTCTCCATCCCAACTTTGGATCTCATAATCTTCAGCGTTATATTTCCAATCACCATTCTTTACCCATTCAAGTTTAATCTTATTGATTAAAAAACAACCGGCAAAATCCATCTCATACAAAACCGGTAATGTGCCGGACCTCCAAAAAGTTTCTATTTTCCCGTCAACCGCATTTTCCGGCCAGGAACCGCTTGACACAGTGATTTTTCCTTTATTCGCGATATCTAAAACATTTAGTTTGGTTCCATTACGATACAAATTATAACCGGCAAAATCCTGTTCCGCGTTCATTGACCAATTCAATGAAACCTTATTATTATTTACCAGAGCCGTTAATCCCGCAGGAACTGACGGCGGCAGAGTATCAATTTTTATCTTTACTTGTTTGGCAGAATTTAATCCAGTCTTATCAAAAGCAGTAAGCTTTATTGCATACATCCCTTCTTTATTTCCGGGTAATCGCCATACAGCAAGTGTAGTTTCATTAACTTCGCTGGTTCCCCTTTTAATTTCATTCCACAATAAAGGATTTTCGCCTTCTCCTGTTTCAACAATAAAATAATTTAAATTATTATCTCGGACCGTGCCGTTAATATCTATTTGTGTATTATAACCTTCTCCTTCAATTGGGAAATTGATAGCTGTTTGCGGCGGAGAATTATCAACAAAAATTTCCGCTGAGCTTTGGCCTTCATTCCCTAAATTATCAACCGCGGAAATAGAATAAGAAAATTCAGCATCACCTGTGATATTTTTGTCTTCAAAATGGTTTCCAGTTATTAAATCATCAATGCTATCCTGATATACTTTAACTTCATAAATCTTTACCGAACTTCCTCGGCTAACCTTAAGGACATTTATTCTAACCTTATCAGTAAGAATTGATTGTTCAAAATTAAACAGGGATTGTCCCGAAGAACCATACGCCTGAGTAATCCATTTATTCCCATCCCATGTTTGAATCTCTGATTCCGCCACTCCTGTCCATCGCGGCCCCCATATTATTCTTAATCCGTTTACAGGAAATAAATTAAAAAAATCAATCTCCCACCAACAAGGCAAAATATCTCCCTGCCAAAAAGTATCTCCATTTTTGTCTACAGCCAAATTGGATACCGCTGAATTGCCTGATGCCTGTGTTCTGCCAAATCCGGTTATTTCTTTGCCTCTTAAATTATTCCCATTACGATAAATTTTATATCCTGCCAAATCCTCTTCAATATTTTCCTGCCAATCCAAGTCTATCGTGCTGCTATCAACAATAGAAGCATTCAATCCCTGAGGAATACCCGGGCCATTGGTATCCACAAAAATTCCTATCTCTCTGGATAATGTTAAATTCCCGCCAATATCAATCGCGCTGGCCTTGATTTTATACCAAGATTCCATCCCTGCAATCAATTTCCATTCAAAAGCAAAACTTGAATCATAAAATACACCTGCATAATTCCATTCAGCAATCAAATCCCATTTTACAGGAGACAAACCTTCTCCTACCTCTATTTTTGCCTTAACTAAATTTTTGTCTTTAATTTTCCTGTTAATTTTAACAACTGATGTTCTTTTACCTTCATAAGCGGAATTAATCTCAACTACGGGCGGAATATTGTCTAAAATAACTGCCGCTGATTTCTCACTTTCATTTCCAGCCATATCAACCGCGGTTACCTTATAAACATTATCAAGATTTTTACCATCCCCAATAAATTCTTTATCTTGATAGCCGCTAACTGAAATTAAACCAACTACCCCTTCACGAAAAATATTAACCTCTATAATACTTCCACCTGATTTGGTCACATAAATTCTCACCTTACTACTAATCACAGGTTCAACAAAAACATGTTTCCTCTCCAAAGAAACATTATCCATTACATAAAACCGCGTTACCCAAGCCTGCCCATCCCATGTTTGAATTTGATAATCACGAACTGAACTGTTACATTTAATGTCTACCCCTTCTATAAGATACTCATTCTCAAAATCGTAAATAACAAACCATGGAGAGCCCGCAATTGCGCCATCACTGCCAGAACTCATTTCCCCATAAGCTGTAATATCAGAAACATTCAATTTCTGCCCATTTCGATAGAGATTATACCCTGACAAATCTGCTTCTAAATTATCATCCCAATCAAGATAAACTATGCCGTCTAATGTCTTTGCCTGCAAATTCGCGGGAACAGCAGGCGGGACACTATCGATTTGAACTGTTACCCGTCTTTCCGTAATATTGTCCGCTTTATCCTGGGCTATTACTCTCAGGGTATATGTTCCGTCCAAACCATTTGTATTCCAGTATCCTAAAATCCACCTCGCATTAGAAATTAAAACCCACTCGCTCGGATTATTACCTGCTCCGTATTCAATCCGGTATTCCTTCAAATTATAATCTTCGACAACTCCCTTAATCTCAATCCAACCCTTTCCAATTAAAGAATCCGCCAGAGGATAATCGATTCTTACACGCGGAGGAAGGTTATCAATATATATTTCTTTGGAAAGCGGACTTTCATTTCCAACTTTATCCGCGGCGGTAATTTTATAAAAATATTCCATCTCCGGCTTGCCATTATCCACATATCGCGTCCATGGTGTTACTCCGGGCTGATAAAATTTGATTTCCGTGATTTGGCTTGGATAATTTATCCCCGGCCTGGAATAATTAACATAAAGCCTTACTTTATCCGTCAACACAGGCTCAGAAAAATGGAAAAACCCATCCCGATAACCCACACCATCCTCCCATCCCCAACCATACTGATAATCTCCTTTTATAAGCTCCCCTTGAGAAACTTCAAACTGTGTCTGCCATTCTTCGCCATTCCATGTATCTATCTGCCAATATCCCCCCCACCAGTCAGGATCACACCCACTTTTTTTCCATAAATAAACCTCTACCGAATTGGCAAAAAACAAATTACTGTCTCTTGGTTCGACAAAAAATTTCTCAATAAGCTTTTTTTCTTTAAAATCAATCCGGAAGTATCGCGGGAAATTAGTCACTTCAGCCTGCCACGATGTCAGCCAATTTTTATCCGTTGCCCGCCATGCCGCATGAGTGCTGTCAATTTCCGAAGAAGCCATAGGCGTTCCTTCACTAACAATATCAGCATTATTTAATCTTATCCCGTTACGATACACATAATACCCCGCCAAATCCTCTTCTGAATTTGCTAACCAATTTAATTGCACCTTATAATTTTCAATAATTTTTCCTGCCAGACATTCCGGAACTTCCGGCGCCTGCGTATCAATCGAAACCGTAAATGTTGTCTCTGTCCGTAAATCCGCTTTATCCTGCGCTTTTATTCTAAATATATATTTTTTCTTTATCTCTTCCGGCGCGGTCCAATTGGCAATCGTCCCATTTTTAACCCCTTGTGTCGAAAAGATAACATTCTGCCACGACATCACATCATCTTCTTTCCCGTATTCCGCCACATCAACCACATAATTATCCAGCCACCCATCCTGCACACTTCCCAAAATACTCACTTTGCGGCCAAGTTCTTCCTCAGGTTCAGGCTTCACTATTTCTATTCTTGGAGGAAAATTATCCACAGCAACCGCCTCTGAAGGCACGCTTTCATTCCCCGCCTTATCAACCGCAGTCACAGTATAACTATATTCGATATCTTCCAGATGCTCATCTTTGTAAACATTTTCTATTAATAAATCATCTGAACTCTCAAGGCCATAAATCTCAACCTCAATAATCGCCCCCGGGCTGGCATTGCTCATCCAAATCCGTATTTTATCTGTTTCGACCGGTGAATTAAAGGTATGGACACGCTCTTCACTATTATTCCCGGCAATGTAAATCTGTGTCCCCCATTTTAATCCATCCCATGTCTGGATTTGATAATCCTCAGCGCCATAAAATTTTTCAACCAACTTGTCTGCCGTCATATGAATCCCGGACGCATGGTATACAGCCTTTGGCCAAAAAACTTTTACCTCTTTAATTGGACGTTTAAAAGGCAAATCTACCTGCCACCATATTGTTCCGCCGCCTGACTGCGGCCACCATGCCGTCTTCTGACTTCCATCACAAGCCGAATTGGCATAAGTATTATAATCTCCGGAAGTGTAATAGGTTACTGAAGATAACGCATGACCCTGCAACGCCAAATTCTCCATATTGACTTTTTTGCCGCTGCGATAAACATTGTAACCCGCCAAATCGCTTTCTGTATTCGCGTCCCATCCCAGATTGACAAAATCAAGCCCTTTTTCCAAAACAACAAGATTCTTCGGCGGCAGCAACTCGCCGGTATCCAGATTAATACACACCGTCCGCGTTATATTCTCCCCATTTTTCATCTTACCCGTAAGCCGTATGGTCCAAACATCTTCTTTACCTTTTGGGTCATATCCCGACAAAAGATTATTTATTACCAAACTCTCCGAATACTTTATATATTCCCAGTCGGTTGGATTTTCCCCCTGGCCAATCTCTAAAATATACCCCTGCATTGATAAATCATAAGCGCTCCCCTTAATTTCAAAACTTGTTTTAAAACTATCCCCCGGTTCAGGAGAAGTTATTTCCAAAAGCGGCTCTTTTTTATCCATAATGACAGCCCCGCTGGGGACGCTCTCATTACCCAATTTATCTATTGCCGTAACATTATAGACAAACTCATCATTACAAAAATTCTTGTCGCGATAATAATTATTGACAATTAATTTCGTATCATCTGTCTCCGGTTCATAAACCCAAACATCTTTAAAAACTCCAGCTCCATAGGTGAGTATTTCAACTTTATTAGTAATTGTGGGTTCATATAATTCAAGCCTTGTGATTAAAGAAGTCCTGCCTGTGACTATCCGCGGTATCCATTCTTTGCCGTCCCATGTCCGCACCTGCACATCATCGATATTCAACTGACCGGCAAAAAACACCAATACCTTAGCAATCTCACGCGGCGTAGAAAAGGTATATCTAAAAAGCTGGGCTGATCTGAGACTCTCAGCAGCATGAGAAGTAATATTTGAAGTATTTAATAATTTCCCATTTCGATAAACGTTATAGCCCGCCAAATCACTTTCCGTATTCGCGTCCCAGTTTAAATCCACAAAAGTGGAATCAGCTAAACCCATTGGATTTTGAGGTATCGCGGGCGGCGTTGTATCAACACTCACAACCACCGAATCCTCGCTCATCGCGCCGGCAATATCCCACGCGCGCAGTCTTATCACATACTGCGAATCTAAATTTGATAACGGCTGCCAGATTGATAAAAAATCATCGTCAATTCCAACATTTCTGTCCTCAATTTTTATCCACTCACTTGAATTTACCTCTCTGGTTTCAACTACATAATGAATAAGCCGTTCATCCATTACCGTCCCCATAATCTCAACACAATTACCAAATTTTTCTCCATCAACCGGTTGTCTAATCTCCACCCTTGGAGCTAATTTATCCGCTGTCGCCATATTCGAATGATCACTTTCGCTTCCAATCGTATCTACAGCGGTTACTGTATATGTAAATTCAAAATCTTTCAGTTTAATATCATCTTCAAATACAGCCTCTTTTAATAATCCTATCTCACGATTTTGATTTATCTCCAATTCCTGAATACCGATAAAATTAAAATACAATCCCCGTGTTATGTAAATTCTTACTTTATTAGTCATAACAGGTTTAGGCAAAATATATGTAACATCCGCCTCAGCCGCATCATTACTCAACTCCATCTGTGTCACCCATTGCCCCGTCGTATCATCTCCCTGCCATGTCTGGATGGAATAATTCCTTCCCATAAACCACGGATACCATTTTATACGAACCGATTTGACTTCATAAAAAGCGGGGAAACAATCTCTAATCCAGCATGGGAATTGATATATATCACTACACCAACCCGTTTCATCGTTTCCGTCAATCGCCAAATTAATCGATTCAAGATTAAGATCTGGAACATAATAATCTGAAGGAGGGGAATAATACGGAATATCCATGACTGAAGACGCTTTTACTTTGCCAATACCCGCAATATTTGTCACATTAATTTTTTTACCGTTCCGATAGACATTGTAACCCGCTAAATCATCCTCTTTATTTGCATTCCATGTAAGACTGACAAAGGTATCTCCGACCTCAGCCTTTAATCCTTCCGGAGCCTTTGGCGGTGTAGGTGAAACCACCTCAATCTTAACTAAATCCATACTTCTATGATTATCCCTGTCAAAGGCGGTTAACCGAAAACTATACACTCCATTAAAATCATTCGGTAACTCATAAACCCCTAACACCGCCGGCGTAATTTTTTCACTATATCCAACCGCAACACTATCCCACGATAACGGCTCTTCACCCTGCCCCGCCTCTAAAACCCATTCCCGCAATGTACGGTCTTCAATACTGCCTGTTAATTCAATTTCCGCGCCGGGAGCAAAATTCCCGTCTCTTGGAGAAACAATACTTACCCGCGGGACTAAATCATCATGCCAAACCTCATCCGTTTTTGGACTCTCATTACCCATTTTATCTACCGCGGTAAGCCTATAACCATACTCGACATTAAGATATTCCGTATCCCTATATTCAGTCTCAGTAATCGCCCCGCCTTCGGAAGCGCGGTAAATATAAACCTCGTCTAAAACACCTGCCAATATTTTTGACGGCCCGCGGGTAATATAAATCCTTACAGCATTTGTCGTAACAGGACTAAATTCAAAAGCATTCCGTTTTTCTCTATTGTTAACCGCGTTAGCAACTGTTTTCCATTCTTTTTTTAACCCATCCCAAACCTGCACTTGAAAATCTCTCGCCCAATTCCACGAATTTAGTGTTCCCCATAACACCTCAACCTTATTGATTGTGTAATCCTGTTCAAACGTTTCCTGCCACCATACCGGACATTCATAAGGATTCGGAACCCAATAACTTCCAGGAATCCTGTCAATTACATTTGAAGGATATTGCCTTAACCAAAAACTTTTTGCTTCCGGATACAGGCCCAGTGTCCCTATTTCTTTGATATTTAATGGCAGATTATTGCGATAAATATTATAACCGGCTAAATCGGACTCTTGGTTCGCCTGCCATGTTAATTGAACCGCGTCTTTTACTAATGATAAGGAAAAGTCTCCCGGAATCTTTGGAGCCAGACAATCTATATCCACAGTTACCTTTTCTGAACTTATCTGGCCTTCCTGATCCAAAGCCGTAACCCTAAACGTCCATCTTCCTTCAACATCAGTCGGATAATAAACCGCTAAAATGCCATTTTTCACAGGTGTGATTGATTTATAAATAATCTCCCATTCAAACGGGTTATCTCCTTCCCCCGCTTCCACAATATATTCCTGTAAATATTTATCCTGGACACTTCCAAAAAGGACTACGTTCCTTCCCAGTTTTTCTCCGTTTCGCGGTGAAGTTATTTGGATACGCGGCGCCCTCAAGTCAATAATTTCCCCATTCGACACCAGACTTTCATTTCCTAAATCATCAACTGCCGCGACTGTCCAGATATATTCTCCCTCGTCTAACCCGGAATCGCGATATCGCGCTGACCTGACCAAACTTGTAGATTCATACAAACTTATTTCCGCTATAGTCGGATAAGGGGCATCTTCATCCATTTCATTTCCAAGTACCGGTAACGCGCCGCCCAAAAAAGATGAATTTATTACACCTGCTTTTGAGATATTTATCCTAACTTTATTTGTCCTGACTATATTCTCAAAATCCATCTTAAAAATCTGACTTGTGACTTGTGACGTGTCACTTATGACTTCTTTTTGCACCAGCCATGCCCCACTCGTTCCATCCCATGTCTCGACCATCCATTCCTTTCCTACAAACATCTCACCCCAAACAATCTTTATCCCCGCTAAATCCCGCGCACTGCCAAAATCTTCTTCCCAAAACCACGTTGTGTCCTCTGTCTCCGGCCGCCAGTATGTATTTAAATCATTATCAATCGCCTTATCCGGGGAATATAAGATATCGTCGCCCGTAATCGCCCCTACCTGAAAATAACTATCCGCGCTCGCGACTCCCTCGCCCGCGATATCTATCAGTTCCTGCCTTTCGTTATTTCTAAACACAGAATAACCGCTTAAGTCAGAATCAACACAGCTGTCCCATGTTAATTCAATTTGATCTTCTCCTTTTTGAACAATCTGTAAATTTTGCGGAATATTTGGCGGGTTTGTATCAACAATTACAGTAACATTCTTCGCTGTAGTCTGTGTATGCTCCACTTCACCCATATCCGCCGCCTTAATTCTAAAGGTATATTTTTCATTATTAACCACTTCCGGAAAATCATAAGTAAATAATAAATCTTCTCCGGAACCAATCTCCATTCCAATTTCCTGCCACCCATTTTCAGGAACTTCGTTCTCCCTGTATTCACCTTCAGCTATTTCAATTGTATACCCCTGCAAAAACAGGTCTTCGACCGTTCCTCTTAATTCAATTATTTTTCCAACCCTTTCCCCATGTTTAGGTGAAGTAATCTCAACCACAGGCGGGACTGTATCATGCAGTTCAAATATTTGTGACGGGCTGCTCTCATTTCCAGCCCAATCAACCGCAGTTACAAAATATTTATATGGAAGTTTATCTATCCCTTTATCCTGATAATTTGCCGCCAGCACCAAATCATTTGAATTTTCTGAAAATACCTTTAACTCGCTTATCGAAACATACTTCCTGTTCCAGCCCCGTTTAATTACAACTTTCACTTTATCAGTTGCTATCGTTGATTCAAAAAAATAAACGCTTACCCAGTTTACATTCTTCTCCACATTCACCTGTTCCACCCAATCGTTCCCGTCCCATGTTTTTATAACAAATTGTCTGCCTACTTCCCATCCCCAATCAATCTCCACTCTATTGATAAATTCAATCCGCGGGAAATCGAGCTCTACAAAACATTCTTCAAACTCCCAATACTCATACGGATACTCTATTGATGACCAGTTAGTAGCGTCATTATTATCATTTATCCTTTCCGCGCTATAATACCAATTCCAAACATCTGAAGATATGGCTGTCCCTTTTGGCGCAATGTTTTCTTCATTTAATTTCATAGCGGAATTATCATGAAACTGCCGGTAAACATTGTATCCCGCAATATCATTTTCAGCGTTCTCTTCCCATGATAAATCTATCGTTCTTGCTGCATTAATTATTCCTGTCAATCCGACTGGCGCCTGCGGAGGGGTAATGTCCGAAGAATTTAAAACTACCATTTTTTCAGTTTGATTGTTATTTTCATCCAACTCACTTACTTCATTTAATCTGTCAACCACCACATATAACTTGTGACTTGCGACTTGTGACTTGCCGGTATCCCACGGCAATCTTGCCACCGTCTTCACATTTGCCGGAGCGCGAATACGCACAGAACTTATTAAAACGTTATTGGCTGGATTCCCATCGAATAGTTCGAGTAAAATATTTTCTCCATCCTTTAACCCGCTATTCCAAACATCCACATTCACGGACAAATGCATGCCTGTTGTAAGTTTATCCAGCGGGATCTCCGGGCCGCCGGCATTGCTAAAATTTATTCCATCTGCCTCCACGCTAAAATCCGATTTAATACTTACAGTCATTTCTTTGTCTGTAACATTCCCTGCCAAATCAGAGGCTGCAATTTTTAAAATATAATCGCCATCCGCAACATTCTTATAGTCCCACCAGATTATATTGCCTTCAAAATCTTTCTGATACCCATAACTATTGGATATACTCTTCCAATTCTCACTACCTTCCAACGAATAACTTGACTCGGACTTCACCTCGTTATTATCACTTATTTTCCCTGAAACAGCATAGATCTTACCAGCCTGCCATGCTGTTTCAATCGATCCAATTTCAATTACGGGCGGGGTGTTGTCAACAACAATTCGTCGTTCGTCGTTCGTAGGTTGGGTTGAGCCTTCAGCGAAACCCAACATCTTTAATTCATAACCGCCGTCTGCAAACTCTCTCGTATCCCAGCTAACCGTTACCATACCGGTATCTGTGCCGGTTGCTAATGTTGTCTCAACATCCGTCAAAACATTTTTCACCTTTAATTCCCATAACTGGTCAACCGGCAACCGGCTAACCTCCCCAATAACCTCTACATCCCCACTCACATATTCCCCATCCTCCGGCGAAATTATCTCCACTAACGGTTTTGCTTCCAATATCGTGTCGCGTTCATTAAAAATCGTGTTACCAGCCTTGTCAACTGCCGTTAATCTGACCTTATACTCTCCCGCGGAATATTCATCTGTATTCCATGTCCCTAAAATTTCTTTGTAAACTGATTCGACGCCTTCCTTTATTATCTTCTCTCCTAACTGATCACTGATAACTGACAACTGATAACTAGAAATATTTCTATCATACACACTCCCCTCTATCTCTACCGCTTCCCCAACTGTTATTTGCGGCGGTATCTCAGGTAACTCCACCTCCGGCATTGTGTTGTCTATATTTATT
>JBDROR010000085.1:0-2272 GCA_043809805.1 bacterium | reverse complement strand
GCCTATTTTTGATTCTTCTTTTATTGTTTCCTCTTGCGGAATATTATATTGTTGTTCTCTATTTCGCATATATTTATTTAAAATTTTAGCAGGGTTATTTATATTTTACAGAATTTAACACCCTTAGGTCTCTGCCACAGGGTAGTTTACTATGATAGCTACCCTTAAATTGCGGCGCCTGCCCATGGTCTCTTTCTCCTATACTTTCCAACCTGAGCTCTAACAATTTTAGAAATAATCTGTAGGTCATCTTTATGTTTACTCAACGCCTTTGCCGATCCCTCACTTAACTTTGTCAGCTTGTTAAGAATTAGAATTGGATCATTTGATTCTTGTTCATGTTTACACACATCCCTTGCTATCTCACTAATTAAAAAACTAATCTTCCCAACATTCTCAAAATTCCCCTCCCGTATCTCCTTCCAAATCTTCACATTCTCCTCCAAATCCGGTATATCTTTCAATTCCCCAATCGGAATTTTCTCACCGCCAACATCAACCATCGACTCATCCATCGCCTCTTCAATCTTTTTAACCTGTTCCAGTGTTACTGGATTATCATGATCCACCGCTTCCTTAATTCCGCTAATTCCTTCTACTACACTTTCTAGCTCCGCCGTTTTCTCAATTTCAAACCCCTCTGCGAACTTTCCCGCCTCGGAAGATTTTATATCTTCAAATCTAAATTCATTTGTTCTTTCTTTCATACTACAAATCTAAAATCATAAATAAAATCTAGAATTAGGCTGTAGAATAATAGCTCTTCATAAGCCTTTCTTTGTCATTCCGAGCCCATTCGGCAAGCTCAGGGCAGGCTCCGCGGAGCGGAGTCGAGGAATCTCTTTTCCCTAAACAAAGGGATCCCTCCACTCGCTGCGGCTCGGTCGGGATGACATAAAAACCATTCTTCTACACCCTCAGAATATCTTACTAAAAAAATCTATAAACGCCGATTTGTATGTTACGATATCTTTGTATGTAACAACAACAATTAAAACCATCAACAGCGCAAATCCGACGTTATGGATTAAATTCTCAATCTTCTCATCCACAGCTTTGCCTCGTATCTTTTCAATAAACAAAACCAAAATTCGCCCCCCATCAAGCGCCGGAAACGGCAATAAATTGATTATTCCTAAATTTATAGTCAAGAGAGCGATAAATTGCAAAACATAAATAAACCCTAAATCAGCGACTTTTCCGGTAAGCGCCGCTATGCCGACAGGACCCGCGATTTCCACTCCTGCTTTTTGACCGGATACAAGATTTCGCACAACGCCGTACAAAGCCAATATTATCTCTTTCGTCCAAGAAGCTGTTTGTTCAACACCTTTAACCGCCGCTATATAAAACGGGTACTTCACAACTCCGACTTCTATCAACCCTACCCCGATTATATACTCATCCTCTACAATATAGCCTTCTGTTTCCTCTAGAGATGATCTTACAGGCATTACCTCCTTTTGGATGACCTCATCCTCGCGTCCAATTTCTAAAATAATTTTTTCTTCTTTCCTCGAATTTATATATTTATTCACATCATCCGGACTTGTCACCTTTTTTCCGTCTACAGCAAGAACAATATCGCCCGAAAGCATCCCTGATTTATCTGCAGGCAAACCTTCTAAAATATCCGTTACCTGAATCTTTTGATCGCTTACCTCTGCATATTTATCCATCTGCCCCTCTATAACTTGTGGAAATCCGATTCCATATCCGATTCCGATTATTATAATCGCCAAAATGAAATTCATCCCGACTCCGCTTGCCAATATTATAAACTTCTTCCAAATTGCCTTAGACGCAAAACTGTCTTTATCATTTTTATCCTCGCCATTTTCCCCTTTCAACTTAACAAACCCTCCAATAGGTATCCAATTCAAAGAATAAGTAGTTTCCCCCTTTTTAACGCCAAACGCTTTTGGAGGAAAGCCAATCCCAAATTCTTCTACTTTAACCCCCATTTTTTTGGCAGCGGCAAAATGCCCTAATTCATGAACAAACACCAAAAGGCTTAAAATTAAAATAAATATAATTATAGTTGAAAGCATTTTCTCAACAAAACAAAAAAGCATACGGCAGATTCACTGCCTAAGCAAAAAACCAAATTCTTGCTTTATTGCTCCGCTTTTTTACTTTTTATTTTTCAAATTACTATTTTCTAAACTTATATCGTATTTATTTCCGTCTCTTTTTGCTCGCCTATTTCTTTGATCTTTTGGTTATAATCCCCAGTAAATTCATCTAATTCTTTTTGAAGCCTATATTTATC
>JBDROR010000084.1:0-6767 GCA_043809805.1 bacterium | reverse complement strand
TTTCATGCCGATTATCAAAATAAACAATATTGCTATACTTATTAATTTACGGGACATATTTGAATCTCCTTATTCGTCGGTCGTCGTTCGTATATCGTCGTTCGTATAATTGTCATTTCGACCGAAGGGAGAAATCTTTCTTCCGTAGGGGCAGCCCTGTGTGGCTGCCCTCTTTCCATTCAGGGCGACCACATAGGGTCGCCCCTACTGGATTCCCGCATTCGCGGGAATGACAGGTCTCTTCACTATTCACTATTCACTATACACTGTTCACTGTTCACTATCCACTATTCACTTCCTCCGGCCCCACTATCTTCCCCTTAACCGCGCTCGCGGCCGCTACCGCGGGGCCTGACAAATAGACCTCGCTCTTGGGATGCCCCATTCGGCCGATAAAATTCCTGTTAGTTGTAGCCAAAGCCCGCTCGCCGGATGCCAAAATCCCCATATGCCCCCCTAAACAAGGCCCGCATGTCGGCGTTGATACCGCCGCGTTCGCGTTAATAAAAATATCAAGCAGTCCTTCTTTCATAGCCTGTTGATAAATTTTTTGTGTCGCGGGAATAACAATCAATCTTACATAAGGATGAACTTTTTTGTTTTTCAAAATACTTGCCGCGATTCTCAAATCGGATATACGCCCGTTTGTGCAGGAACCGATCACTACCTGGTCAATCATAACATTCTTATATTCGTTCACCGCTTTTACATTGCTTGGCAGATGCGGCGCCGCTACCTGCGGTTTAAGTTTGCCGATATCATATTCATGCACACTGATATATTGAGCGTCATCATCACTTTCACACACAGTCCATTTACTTTTAACCTTATCCTTCAGATATTCGGTTGTTTTTTTATCAACATGGAAAATCCCGTTTTTCCCGCCCGCTTCAATTGCCATATTCGCCATAGTCAAACGTCCTTCGACGGATAAATTATCAATCGCGTTTCCTGTAAATTCCATTGAATTATAAAGCGCGCCATCCACTCCGATATCTCCAATAGTCCGCAAAATCAAGTCCTTGCCGTCAATCCATTTCGGAAGTTTTCCATGATAAACAAACTTCATTGTTGCGGGAACCTTAAACCAACATTTCCCTGTAATCATTGCCGCTGCCAAATCCGTGCTCCCCACTCCGGTCGCAAACGCGCCAAGCGCGCCATAAGTGCATGTGTGGGAATCAGCGCCGATAATCACCATCCCGGGTTTTATTAATCCCGCTTCCGGCAAAAGCGCGTGTTCCACACCCATACGTCCGACTTCAAAAAAGTTTGTAAGTTTCTGCTCGCGGGCAAAACATCGCAGGACATTACATTGCTCAGCGGACGCTATATCCTTGTTCGGTGCAAAATGATCCGGCACTAAAACCACTTTATTGCGATCAAATACTTTTTTCACCCCAGACTTTTTGAACTCATTTATTGCCAGCGGCGCCGTAATATCATTTCCCAACGCCAAATCAACCTTAGCCAAAATCAATTCACCTGGAACAACTTCTTTTTTGCCGCAATGTTTTGCCAATATTTTTTCAGTAATAGTCATAATTTACACTTCCAATTTTTTAATTTTCTTGGTATTAAGCTATATCCCAGTCCCCTGGTTTTAAACAACGCAATATATCTCTACTTCCATGAAGTATCGCCACAATATAACATATTTTTTCTCTTATTAAATAAATTATACGATAAGACTCATATATAAGTTCCCTAATATTTTCTTCCTCAAATTCAGGAACTATTCGGCCACAAAACGGAAACTGCGCCAAGCGCCTTGGAGCTTCTGCCACTCGTACGCCAAATCTTTCAGCATAAACAAATGAATCCTTCGCAATGTATTCAATTATATCCTGCAAATCTTCTAATGCTAGTTCTGTCCAAATGACTTCAGCCATCTTTTAGTTTTCCTCTCAGCCTCTTCCTGTGAAACAACGCGGCCTTCATCAATTGCCCTGATACCATTTTCAACTTTCTCGCGCACATAAATGTGATACTGAATGTCTTCAAACGTACAATCATCGGGAAGTGACTTTATTAAATCGATAGTCTGGCTTTTAACATCCATCTTTTACCCTCCTAATTTTTAGAATTCTCTTTAATTCGAATAGACCTTATTAACCGCGTTCAAATACGCCTTTGCGCTTGCCTCGATAATATCAGTGCTTATTCCGCGGCCGATAATTCTTTCCCCGCCAATTTCAAGATGGATAGTAACTTCCCCCTGTGAATCCAAACCTGAAGTAATAGAACTGACATTGTAAATCAAAAGTTTTGTTTTTTCGCCTGTCGCGCGGCTTATCGCGTTACAAACAGCATCGACCTGTCCATCGCCCTCTGCCTTTGCCTCTATAATTTTTTCATCTTTTTTTAATTTAACTAAAGCTTGCGGAACTTTTCCCGTCCCGCTTGAGGTTTCGATAAATTCAAGCGTAAAAATCTCTTTCCGCGAAACCCTTCTTTCATCCTGAGCAATTGCCTCTAAATCATTTTCGACAATTTCAGTTTTTTTATCAGCCAAATCCTTGAACCTTACAAACGCTCTTTCCAAACTTTCATCATTAAGATGATACCCAAGTTCTTCAAGATGTTTTCGGAACGCGTGGCGTCCCGATGTTTTTCCAAGAATCAACTTACTCTCTTTTAATCCTATTTTCTGTGGGTTCATAATCTCAAAAGTAGTTCGTTCTTTAATTACTCCATCCTGATGAATCCCCGATGTATGCGCGAAGGCATTCATTCCGACAACAGCCTTGTTAGGCTGTACCTGATACCCGGTCAAACGACTGATTAACTGACTGGTTTTCATTATCTCCGCGGTTTCTATCTTTGTTGCCGCGTTTAAAAGATCCTTACGGGTATCGATAATCATTACTATCTCTTCCATCGAAGTATTTCCAGCCCTCTCGCCGATACCGTTAATCGTGCATTCAATCTGGGTTACGCCATTCCGGACAGCCGAAATTGAATTTGCCACAGAAAGCCCCAAATCGTCATGGCAATGCACACTCCAAATCACTTCGTGACTTCCTCTTGTATTTTTAATTATCTTAGAAATAAAATCGCCAAATTCCCACGGTAAAGAGTACCCGACTGTATCAGGAATATTTATTGTAGTCGCGCCATTTTCAATGGCCATACCCGCTAATTCGCAAATGAAATTTATATCCGCCCTTGTTGCGTCCATAGGCGAAAATTCAACATCGGAACAAATACTTTTGGCAAGTCGGACCGCTTCTTCCGTCATACGTAAAACTTCTTTATAAGTTTTTTTTAATTGATGTTTGATTTGAATATCCGAGCTGTTAATAAAAGTATGAATTCTGGGTTTTTTACAATTACGCAACGCGTCAGCCGCCCGCTCGATATCTTTTTTAACCGCCCGCGAAAGGCCGCAAATAATCGGCCCTTCCACCTCTTCAGCAATAGTTTTCACCGCCTTAAAATCGCCCTCTGAAGTTATTGGGAAACCGGCCTCTATCACATCAACTCCCAATTTGGCGAGTTGACGCGCGATATCCAATTTATCCTGAATATTCAAACTTATACCCGGCGATTGCTCGCCGTCACGCAATGTGGTATCAAAAATTATTATATTTTTTTTCATAATAAATTATTTAATCCCCCTTTTGTTCCCCCTTTGAAAAAGGGGGATTTAGGGGGATTTTAACTTTACCAAATAAAGGAAAAAGAATGGGAAATAACAACCCTGAAATTAAATATAACAAAGATAATATAAACAAAAACATTTGAGGATTTAAAACAATAATATAAAATCCTATTACCGCGATTACCAGTAAACTAAACGGTTTTTTCTTCTTCAAATTCAATTCTTTAAAACCAAAATATCTGACATTGCTAACCATTAAATATGATATCGAAATCATCATTATCGACAGAATAATTTTATGGCCCGGCCAATTGTAACGAATAGCTATTAAAATATAAGAAATAACCACCGTCGCGGCAGACGGTATAGGCAGCCCTGTAAAAAAATTCTTCTCCGCTTTATCCGCTAAGGCATTAAATCTCGCCAGCCTTAGCGCGCCTCCCGCCACAAAAAGAAACGCGACCATCCAGCCGATCTTCCCATACGCCCTTAAAGCGTATAAATAAATTAAAAGCGCGGGCGCCATACCAAAAGAGGCTAAATCCGCCAGAGAATCAAATTCAACGCCAAATTTACTATGCGAATTAGTCATACGCGCCACCCTGCCGTCCATACAGTCAAAAAATGCCGCGAGTATGATGTAATACGCGGCCATCTCATACTTGCCGTCAAGAGAACATATTATCGATAAAAATCCGGAAAATAAATTCCCTAACGTAAGCAGGTTCGGAATAATGTAAATCCCTTTGCCTCTATTTTTTTTCTTTTCCATTCTTATTGCCTCCAATTCTTTCTCTTTCTGTCATTCCCACGAAAGTGGGAATCCAGACATTTTTCAGACAATTACTGGATTCCCGCCTGCGCGGGAATGACAAACCGCTGTCATTTCGACCAAACAATTTTGTCATTTCGACCGTATACTTTTGTCATTTCGACCGAAGGGAGAAATCTTTCTTCAATAAATCCCCCTATTTCCCCCTTTGCAAAAGGGGGATTAAGGGGGATTTCCCCTACAACACCACTCCCAAAACGCTTTCACCGCCCCTAACCTTATCCCCAATTTTAACTTTCAATTCTGTATTCATCGGACAAAAAACATCCATTCTCGACCCGAACTTCATTAAACCAATCCGCTCTCCCGCAGAAACATCGTCTTCCAAATCCATCCAAAACACCACCCTGCGGGCGATAAGGCCCGTAATCTGATAAACTAAAATCTCAAACTTTTTGCCCTTAACGCCAATAATATTTTTCTCGTTTTTATCGGTTGCCTCTTTATCGCTCGCGACCAAAAACTTGCCCTTTTGGTATTCAAAATACTTTATTTTCCCTCCAATCGGCGAACGATTAATATGGACATTAAAAATAGAAAGAAAAATACTAACCTTTAGAGAATCTGATTTTAAAAATTTTTCTTCTCTTATTTTCTCTATCTCTATTACCGTTCCATCAGCCGGTGATAAAATTAAATTATCGCCAACAGGCGGTATTCTATCCGGATCTCTGAAAAAAAACAACACAAAACCCGCCAACAGAATAAAAATAAAACCTAAAAATTTCAGGCTGAGACAAAACGCGATAACCGCTCCGGCTATAAAATAAAAGGATATCTGAATACCTTCTTTAGCAACCGTCATTTTTGCCACTACTTTTTCTTCCAAACCATCATTTTGCGAAGTTCAGCCCCGACTTTTTCAATAAGATGTTCCTTATCCTTTTTCAAAAGCGCGTTAAACACCGGCCGGTTAACTTTATTTTCCAGCATCCATTCTCTGGCAAAACTGCCGCTCTGGATTTCAGTCAGAACTTTTTTCATTTCTTTTTTAGTCTCTTCCGTGACAATTCTCGGGCCGCGGGTAATATCGCCATATTTCGCGGTGTTGCTGATCGCGTCCCTCATAAATGAAATACCGCCTTCATTGATTAAATCCGTTATTAATTTAACCTCATGAAGACACTCAAAATAAGCCATTTCAGGCGCGTATCCGGCCTCAACCAATGTTTCGAACCCAGCCATAATCAAAGAACTCAGCCCGCCGCATAAAACACTTTGCTCGCCAAACAAATCCGTCTCCGTCTCTTCGCGGAAATTGGTTTCAATAACACCAGCTCTTGTCCCACCAATACCTTTGGCGTAAGCCAGCGCGATATCTTTTGCCTTTCCTGAAGCATCCTGATGAATAGCTATAAGACAGGGAACACCTTTACCTTCGAGATAAACACTTCTTACCAGTTTTCCCGGCCCTTTCGGAGCTATCATAATTACATCTGTCCCCGCCGGCGGAACGATTTGACCAAAATGGATATTAAATCCGTGCGCGAATGCCAATACAGCATCTTTCTTTAAATTAGGTTTAATTGACTCTTTATAAACATCTCCCTGAATTTCATCCGGGATTAGAATCATCACAATATCAGACATCTTTACAGCATCAGGTATCGGCAAAATTGTTAATCCATCAGCCTTCGCCTGTTTCGCCTTTTCACTCGAAGGCCTCAAACCGACCACTACATCCAATCCGCTTCCTTTTAAATTCTGGGCATGCGCGTGCCCCTGCGCCCCATAACCGATCACCGCTATTTTTTTGCCTTCCAGCACTTTTAAATCCGCGTCTTTTTCATAATAAACTTTCACCCCGCTCCTCCTTATTTTTACGGAATATTATTCCATTTTTGAACGTTATTTTCTAACTCTGCTAATGAACCCAGCCCCTCACCTCTACTTTCATCATTAAACAATACATTCATTTTTTTAAAAAAGCTACCTTACTTCAGACCCCATCCAGCTATTTTATGAGGGGCGGGGTTCAATTACGGTAATTGAAAATTACCCGCATTAAAAATTTATAATTTTTCACTTGACTCCTTCACTTCTCTAATTTTTTCCCTTATAACCTCTATTACATCATCAACAGTTACTCGATAAGATGATAAAACTTCTCCATTTTTATGTTTATGATAAGGATAAGTTTTAATATTTTTCCAATGAGGTTTATTATCCCATCTAATTATCAATTCTCCATTTTTCTTTTGCCAGTTATATGAATATTTTTGATAATCTAAGGTATATAACTCGGTAATATATAACAGCGTCTCGTCTAAAAGTTCTGCTTTTATTTTAATTAACTTTACAGTCTCCTCGTCTATAAGCTCAATAACATTA
>JBDROR010000083.1:0-11130 GCA_043809805.1 bacterium | reverse complement strand
AGAAAAACATCTTCCTGAAGGTAAATGGGGGTATCATGATTATCGAGATTCGGATATTAATAATTATATTTTAGCGGCAGAAAGGCTGGCTAAATTGGGGCACTATGCTATCAGAATGGGAGCAGCGGTAAAAGAGAAATTAGATATTAATAACCCGAATATTATTGACTATGCTACAAAGGGTAGAACAGATTTTCTTGATATATACTTGGCTGCTAAATGCCGCTTTTTTATTTGTGATACTGCGGGAGTTTATGGTTTGTCGGCTATTTTCAGGCGTCCTATAGCTTGGGTAAATTTCATCCCTCTTGAGCATGCGCCTACTTGGGGGAAGGACCATTTGTTTATCCCTAAGAAATTATGGGTGCGTAAAGAAAAAAGATTATTAACCTTTAAAGAAATAATTGAATCTAAGATAGGCAGGGCTTTAGATAACAGTTTATATGAAAAGGCGGGGATAGAAGTTATCGAAAATACAGCCCAGGAAATAAGAGATTTAGCTGTTGAGATGGCGGAGCGGCTGAATGGTGAGCGGCATCAGCCTCAGCAGGACGAAGAACTGCAGCTGCGTTTTCAACGATTGTTTAAACCTAGCGAGCTGAACGGGGTATTTTTCTCACGTATTGGAGCAGAGTTTTTACGTCAAAATCGTGAATTATTAAAATAGGGAGGAGAAAAGATAATGGAAGGGCATAATAATTCTCAAAGCAATCCAAAATTTTCAATTGTTGTTCCGGTTTTTAATGAAAAATCAAATTTAATTATTCTTCACGAGCGGCTTACAAAGGTTATGGAAAATTTTGGAAAGTCTTATGAAATTATCTTTATTGATGATGGTAGTAAAGATGTTTCATGGAACATTGTTGAGCAATTACATTCTAAAGATAATAATGTTAAAGGCTTAAAGTTTTCCAGAAACTTCGGGCATCATGTAGCACTTACTGCTGGAATGGATATTTCTAAAGGAGATGCTGTTATATTGATGGATGCAGATTTGCAAGATCAGCCTGAAGAGATACCAGTATTGTATAAAAAATTTCAAGAAGGATATGATGTTGTTTTTGGGATAAGAAAAGAAAGGCAGCATAATTTATTAAAGAGGATTACTTCAAAGATATTTCTTTTTTTTATGAATAGAATTGTAGATTCTGATGTTCCCATAAATAGCCATATTTTTAGAATCATGAGCAGAAGGATCGTCGACACTATAAAGCAATTCAGGGAAAGAGAAAGATTCATAACCGGTTTAATAAGTTTTGTGGGTTTTAAACAAACAGGAGTAAAAATTAAACACGGTAAAAGATTTTCTGGCAAGACGAAATATGGCTTAGGTAAGTTAATAATGTTAGCATTAAATACTTTAACATCATTTTCTTACAAACCACTACAGTTAGCTAGTATAATTGGTGCAATCGTATCGCTATTTAGTTTTTGCTGCATAATTTATTTAGTGATAAAAAAATTAATTTTTGATATACCAATAATGGGTTGGACATCAATTATGGTTACGGTTCTTTTTATCGGAGGTGTCCAGATGTTATTTTTAGGAATTTTAGGAGAGTATATTGGGCGAACTTATAGTGAAGTTCAAAATAGACCTATATATATAGTTGAAGATAAATTAGTTTAAAAATAAAGCAAGGTTACAAAATGAATGAAATTGAAATACTAGAGTTTGATACCCAATTGTTTGGTTTTAAAACAGTACGATTTACTGGTAGTGTCCTTGATGAAAGCAAAGGGAAGGAAGTCATTAAGTATTGTAGAGAAGAAAAGGTAAGATGTCTTTTTGCTAATTTCAGTGCTGATGATTTTTCTTCTCTTAGTGTTGCAACTAAACAAGGGTTTATTATTACAGATATACGAGTAGATTTTGAAAAAGATATATCTAGTTTTGTTTATGATAAGAGAGTTCCAGAAGGTTATCAAATAGATAATAATGTAATTGGTGATGACAATATTTATTTAGAGAAGTTAGCTAAACAGATATCTAAGGTATCTCGTTTTAATTTTGATAAGAATTTTTCAGAAGGAAGTCCAGATAATCTTTATGCTGCATGGATGGAAAACTCAATTAAAGGAGAGCAAGCCGATGAATTATTTATTGCAAGAGAAGCAAAAAATAAGAAGCCTGTTGGAGTTATAACTTGTAAAAATAAAAGTGATTATGGAAAAATAGTTCTTGTAGGAGTAGACCAACAACACAGAGGGAAAACAATAGCTTCTTGTATTTTAAATGAGGTGTGTCGGAATTTTAAAAATAATAATTTCAAATTGATTAAGGTTGTAGCTTCTGGAAAGAATATTGATGTTCTTCGTTTATATCAAAAAAATGGATTTTTTATTAAAAGTGTTTCAATTGTTTTACATTTATGGCTGAATCAAGAGGAGGGAACATGAGTAGGACGATTCTTATTACAGGTGGTGCTGGTTTTATTGGAAGTAATTTTGTTAAGCATTGGTATGAGAATTATTCTCAGGATAGGCTTATTATATTAGATAATTTAACATATGCTGGTAACTCTGAAAATATTCCCGACTATATCAAAAATGATAAGAAACGATTTGAGTTTTGGTATGGAGATGTATGTAATGGTGAGTTAGTTAATAGTTTGGTTGAAAAATCTAATGTAGTTGTTCATTTTGCCGCTGAATCTCATGTTGCCCGATCAATTTTTGATAATAAAATCTTTTACATGACAGATGTATTGGGGACTCAAGCGGTTTCTACTGCTGTTGTAAAAAATTATAAAAATGTAGACAGATTTATCCATATTTCGACTTCTGAAGTTTATGGAACCTCCGAGTATGAACCTATGGATGAAGGGCATCCTTTGAACCCATCAAGTCCTTATGCTTCTGCAAAATGTGGAGCGGATAGATTGGTATATTCTTTTGTTAATACTTATGATATGCCAGCAGTGATATTGAGGCCATTCAATCAATATGGGCCGTATCAGCATTTAGAGAAAGTTATTCCAAGATTTATTACTTCGGCATTTCAAAATGAGCCTTTAACAGTTCATGGTGATGGTTGTGCTAAAAGAGATTGGCTTTATGTAGAAGATACTTGTAAAAGAATAGAAAAAGTTATTATGACACCTATTGAGAAAATAAAAGGCAAGGTTTTTAATCTTGGTTCTGGTGAAGTATATAGTGTGATTGATATAGCCAAAATGATTTTAGCGATATTAAATAAACCCGAATCTTTAATTAGTTATATGGGAGACAGATTAGGTCAGGTTCAAAATCATAATTCCTCAACAGAGAAAGCAGCTTCGATATTAGATATTAAACCGGGTAGACCTTTTGACGTAGGTTTAGAGACTACAATAAAGTGGTACAAAGATAATGAATCTTGGTGGCGTAAAGTAGAATGGATGAAACATATAAAAATTATGACAAAATCGGGAAAAGTAGAGCAGCATTGATATGAAAATAGAATTTTATAAGCATAATCTTGGTGATGACGAGAAAAGGAATGTTTTGGAGTGCCTTAGTGGTGTTATTCTGACAGCCGGTTCTTATGTGGCAGAATTTGAAGATATGCTCGCCAATTATTTAAATTTGCAATATGCTGTGGGTTTAAATTCTTGCACTGCCGCCTTACATCTTTCTTTATTGGCTTTAGGAGTAGGAGAAGGGGATGAAGTTATTACTACACCAATGACTTTTATAGCTACTGCTACAGCAATTATCCATACTGGTGCAAAACCGGTTTTTGTTGATGTTGAAAAAAATACCGGTTTAATCAATCCGGATTTAATAGAGAAGGCGATTACTAATAAAACAAAAGTAATTTTGCCAGTTCATCTTTATGGTCAAATGTGTGATATGAAGAGAATCAAAGAAATCGCTGATCAATATAATTTAAAAATAGTTGAAGATGCAGCTCATTGTATTGAGGGAGAAAAAGATAACATAAAGCCAGGGCAGTTATCAGATACTGTTTGCTTTAGTTTTTATGCTACGAAAAATATTACTTCTGGTGAAGGAGGAGCGGTTGCAACCAATAATAAAGAATTAGCCGATAAAATAAAAATCCTTCGTACTCACGGGATGTCAAAAGAAGCTGCAGATAGATATTCAGGAAAATATCAACATTGGGATATGGTGGAGTGCGGCTGGAAATATAATATGGATAATATACAAGCAGCATTGCTTTTACCTCAGCTTGAAAAAATTGATAAGAATTACGAAAGGAGAGCAGAGTTGTATAAGGAATATGTCAGTTGCTTAAAGAGTATCCCAGGGATTAAATGTCTTGAAATTTTGCCAGGCTCTAAGAGCGCGTATCATTTATTCACCATTTTGGTGGATAAAAATAAACGAGATGTTGTCATTAAAAAATTAAGCGAAAAAGAAATTGGAGTAGCGGTTAACTATAGGGCAGTACATTTGCTTACATATTTTAAAGAAAAATTTGGTTTTAAGAGAGGAGATTTTCCCGTTGCTGAGGGAATAGGAGATCGAACGATAAGTTTGCCATTTTGGTTAGGGTTAGATGTTGTAAACATTAAGCAAATAGCAGCTGAGCTATGTAAGGCTTTTAAGGCATAGATTAAGGAAAGATTTAAACAATTTAGAGGTTATTTAGAGTTTTTTTATTTGGACGGATATTTATCTATATTGCGTCTAAGGTATTATTGAAAAAGGGACAATGAATAAAAACAAAAGTTATAAATTTAAAATTGTGATTGCCGGAGTTATGGTCACGTTTGCAATCTTATTAACTCTATTCAGGCATTGGGAGATCTCAGGTGAAACCTGGGGGTATTGGTTATTTGCCCGTATTTTTGCCGAAACAGGTAAATTTGTTATCGTTGATCGGTCCCCGCTTTATATCCTTTATCTGAATCTTTTTCGGTGGATAGGATATCCTTTGGCAGTTATTGTGGAATATATTGTAACATCAGCAATCGTAGCTAGCTCATTAATTATTTTATTGAAGCGATACACCGGTTTATTTTTGGCAGTTTTTGCTACCATTCTCTGGATACCATTCCTTCAAATTGCCGAACCGCCAGTACAAAGTTTGGCATTAGCATGTATTTGTTTAGCCGTTGCAGCAAGAGGGATAAAAGCAAACAAGTTCAGATTAGCCGTTTCCTACGCATTATTTATTTGTGCGTATATGTTACGGTCAAATTATCTTATTTTTCTATTTATTTTTGCAATTGGAGATAGCATAAAGTTTTTTCGTCAGAAAAAAACAAAAGATTTAATACAGGGTTTACGTCCAAAACTGCATTATTGGCCGATTTTTCTTGTTTTAATTTTATTACTTTGGGTTGGTACTATGCAGTCTCCTCATCCTTGGAATAACGCGTGGTTTACTACTATCACTTGGTTTCGGAATAGTGGTAAAAACTTACGCGACACTTCTTTTGCTCAGGCACTTCCGCGGCAGTATATTTCGCATAAATATGGAACTTTTAAGGATAAAGATATTTATTTTATTCAAAAAGAAATTTTTGGTGATGCTAACAATGCAATCGAATCAATTCTTGCTAACCCTCGTTTTGTGATTATGCAGGTTGCGCGTAATACTCGGTCAATATTTCGTGTAATTAGCGGCTTTACTATGGTGCCGCCTGCCCCTCCGAATGTTTCTAAGTCCGGATTAATTTATTACCCTATAGCCTTACTATTTATTCTTTTTGTTTTAGCTATTTTTTATGGTGCTCTGCGTGCCTGTAAAAGTAAATCTATGCTTTTATTTTTTATCGCCAATATTTTTTTTATCGCCAGTGTTACTGTGATTATGCCCAGAGCAAGATATTTACAACCTTTAATTCCTATTTTAATTTTGAGTGCTTTCTGGTATGGGACACAACTAAACAATATTTTAAAGAAAAAGAAAGAATCATTTAAAATACGACAACGATTATTTACAATCAGTAGTTATATCACCATTCTTTTTGTTTTGATTTTTTTTTCAAATGGCCTAACAGGATGGACAGAAATAATCAAGCAGGTTTCAGCTGATTTTCAGCAAGGTGAGATTAGGGTTATGGAACGGCGTCCTTTTTCCTTAAAAGCTTCTTTTAAATCAGTAAAACCGTTAGTTCAAGATTGTAACGGTATATTATCTTTTGAACATAAATTTTTTGGAGCATTTATGGATTTACCGATAGATAGATTTTATGATATATGGGAGATTCCTCCTTTTGGTAGTTTTGACAATTCTAGTTATGGGGGATTACGTCCTGACCGCATAGATTGTGTTTTGGTATCGAATAACTTAGCTACCGATATTGGGTCTGGGACAAATTCTCAGATTCGGTATCAAAATTATATTATTCCTTATGTGAAACAGATGCAAGACGATGGAGCAACGATATACAATATTAATAATTATGGCCAAGTAATTATTTTGCCGAGGGCTTTACAAGAAAATAAGTTATTAAAATGAAAGCTTTACTTTTTATTCGCGATATTTTTAAAAAATATTCACGTCTTTTTATTATTAATACTGCTTTGGTAGTATTACTTGGCATAGTTGATATATGTGCCTTGGTTGCTATAGGTCCGTTGATAGATTTCTTGACCCATTCCGACTTAGTAGGTATTAGCCCACTTACTGAGCGGGTAGTGTGGATAATGAATTTTATTGGTTTGCCGGTTACTTTAGGGGTCTATTCATGTGTTTTTCTTATTTTTGTATCTTTGAGCAGCGGATTGCGTATTTTTGTTAGGTACTCGCTTTTAAAAACTAAATATGTATTGGGACGAGATCTTCTTTTGGGGACTTTCGATGATTTTTTTAAAGCTAAGTGGTATTTTTTTTCTAGCAGTCGGCAGGGAATGCTGCTTAATACCTTTATTAGAGAGCTTGGTATTGTGGGTGATGCTTTCGGGGCAATGGGTATTTTTTTTGCTGGGATTTTACAGTTGCTTATTTGCTTGGCAGTTCCTTTCGCAATCTCTTGGCAGGTAACAACTATAAGTCTATTTACTACTTTAGCTATTAGTTTACCGTTTGTTTTCTTGGGTAAAATCAGTTATAGGTGGGGCAGGCTAAATACAACCACTGCTAACCAAATTGGAGTAGTAACTCAGGAAAGTTTGGGATTAGCAAAAGTTATTTTAGGGTTTGGTAACCAGCGTAAAGGATATAATAATCTTGATACTGCTTATGAGAATCATCGCAAAGTAACCGTTAAATCACAAACGCTTAGTACTGCTATTCCTATGCTTTATCAACCTTTGGGAGCTATTGTGTTAATCGTAGCTTTATTGTCAGCTAGGATATTTAAAGTTCCTTTTTCAGAAATGACTGTATTGTTGCTGGCATTATTACGATCTGTCTTTTTCGTAGGTAGATTGGTAGAATCTAAACATTCTCTAGAAAACTCTTTCCCTAGTTATGAACAAGTGAATAATCTTCGTATCAAAGCTAAAGGATTAAAGCAGCCTTCCGGCGGTAGAGAATTTAGTGATTTTAATAAGGAAATTAAAATTGAAGGTGTTTGGTTTGCCTATCCTGGACATAAATCTGTTTTAGAGGATATTAATATGACTATTCCTAAAGGAAAGATGATTGCAGTTGTTGGGGATTCAGGCGCAGGAAAAACAACTTTTATAGATTTAATAATGGGATTTAATGAGCCGGCTAAAGGCCAGATTGCTTTTGATGGAGTTTCTTTGCAGTCTTTTGATGTGAACTCTTATCGTCAACGTATTGGTTATGTTCCTCAGGATAGTGTGCTTTTTAATATGACGATTCGAGATAATCTGCTTTGGGCTAAAGATGATGCTACCCAGGAAGAAATCGTAGAGGCTTGTCGGCAAGCTAACGCTGACGAATTTATAGTAGGGTTTTCTAAGGGTTATGACACTTTAGTCGGGGATAGAGGGGTTCGTTTGTCCGGCGGCCAACGGCAAAGAATTGCTTTGGCTAGAGCTATTTTACGGCGCCCAGTTCTTCTTTTTTTAGATGAGGCAACTAGTTCGCTGGACACTAATTCTGAACGGTTGATTCAAAAAGCTATTGAAAATGTTGCCAAGGAAACAACAGTTATTGTTATCGCTCATCGGCTTTCAACGATTATTAATTCTGATTTTGTATATGTTTTAAGGGAAGGGCGAGTGGTCGAAAAAGGAAAGTACTCAGATTTAGCTAAAATAGATGGTTATTTTAATCGTATGGTTAAACTTCAGTTTTTAGAAACAGCAAAGTGAGATGATGATAGGCGCGATTGTTCAGGCGAGAATAAGCTCACAGAGACTTCCCGGTAAGGTTCTTTGTAAGTTAAATGGTAAACCCTTGTTGGGGTATGTATTAGAGAGATTGGAGCGTTGTTGTTCTGTCGATAAAATAATAGTAGCTACTTCAACAGATGAAAGAGATGCGCCTATTGTTGATTTTTGTAAAGAATGCGGCTGCCTATGTTTTCGAGGTAGTTTGGAAGATGTAGCTAGCAGGCTGAAAGAAGTTTTAAATAGGTATCAGTTTGATGGTTTTGTGAGAATATCTGGCGATAGCCCTTTGCTTGATCAAAGATTAGTCGATCAAGCAATAAAAATTTTTCAGCAGTGTAATTTTGAGATCGTGACAAATGTTTTTAAGCGTACATACCCAAAAGGACAATCAGTCGAAGTTTTAGATAGTAAAACATTTATAAGAGGTTACGAGCTTATGCGTAATTTACAAGATTTGGAGCACTCTACTCCATTTTTTTACAGAAATTGCAAAGATTTTAAAATATTTAATTTTTCGTCAAATAATGATTATTCGGGGATTCAATTATCCGTAGACACTACAGAGGACTTGAAAGTAATTGCTTCAATAATTAAATGTATGGATAAACCTCACTGGCAATATGATTTAGAGGATATTTTAAAGATTTACCAAGAGGTATCCAAAACCTTAGAAGTAGGTCATGGAAAATGATGCGGTTGAAAGTAGGTATTGTCGGCTTAGGCGTTGGTGAGCAGCATATAGCTGGATATGAAAGACACCCGAATTCTGAAACAGTCGCCTTATGTGATTTTTCGAAAGAGAAGCTTAGTATGGCTGGAGATAAGTATCCTAATTGTAAGCTTACAAATCAGTCTGATGATATACTGAATGATCCAAAGATTGATGTAGTGTCTATAGCCTCTTATGATAATTACCATTACGAACAGATTATAAAGGCAATTGCCAATAATAAACATATTTTTGTAGAAAAACCGCTTTGTCTTTACAAAGAACAAGCTCAGAGCATTTACTCTCTCCTTAGAACAAAATCGGAGCTTAAATTATCTTCAAACTTAATTCTTCGCATGTCTCCAAGATTTCGTTATTTGAAAAAAATTATTAAGGATGGTAGCTTTGGTGATCTTTTTTATGTTGAGGGTGACTATAATTATGGACGTTTAAATAAGTTAACCGAAGGTTGGCGAGGTAAAATTGATTTTTATTCTGTAGTTTATGGCGGAGGTGTGCATATTATTGACCTTTTACTTTGGTTGTTGCAGGATCCAATTGTTGAGGTTCAAGCTTTTGCCAACAATATTTCTTCAAAGGGGAAGTTTAGTTATAATGATATAGTCGCTTGTATTTTTAAATTTAAGAGTGGAGTAGTTGGGAAAATGGTAGTTAATATGGGGTGTGTATTTCCCCATTTCCATCCTTTGTCAATTTATGGAACTAAAGCTACCTTTATTAATGGATTGGATAAGGGGCTATTTTTTAAATCGCGAAGCAAAAATTATTTGCCGGAAGAGATAGAAGCTGCTTATCCAGGAGTGCATAAGGGGGATTTAATTTATAGTTTTATTGATTCTATTTCAAATGGTTCCCAAGCAGAAGTTACACAAGAGGATGTTTTTAAGGCGATGTCGGTTTGTTTTGCTATAGAGGAAGCAATGAATAAGGGGAATACTGTAAAAGTAGAATATATAGGGGGGGAGTTGTGAGAAATATACCTTTTGGAAAACCTATTATTGGAGAACAAGAAAAAAATTCCGTAGCAAATGTATTGGAAGGATCTATATTCGTGCATGGGGTTAAGATGAAAGAGTTTGAATCAGCCTTTGCCATTTATGCGAAAGCGCCGTTTGCGCTTACTGTGTCTTCATGTACAGCTGCTTTGCATTTATCGTATTTCTATCGGGGGATAACAAAGGGTGATGAAGTTATTGTGCCTGCTCAGACTCACACCGCGACTGTTCATGCAGTAGAATTGTGCGGGGCAAAACCTGTTTTTGTAGATTCTGAAGAAAAGACAGGCAATATTGATATTGACCAGATAGAATCAGCTATAACTGAGAATACCAAGGCCTTGTCTGTTGTCCATTATTTAGGAATGCCGGTAAATATGGATAAAATAATGGCTATTGCAAAAAAGTACGGACTTTTTGTTGTTGAAGATTGCGCCTTGGCAATAGGAACTTATTTTAAAGGAATACACGCTGGTTTGTATGGCGATACAGGATGTTTTTCATTTTATCCGGTTAAACATATGACTACAGCTGAAGGTGGAATGTTAATCACAAAGGATGAAAACATAGCGCTCAAGATAGCAAAGCAGAGAGCCTTTGGCGTCGATAGGCATGTTGGGGAGAGAAAAGTTCCCGGTCATTATGATGTTGATATGCTAGGATTCAATTATCGAATGAACGAAATTGAGGCCGCATTAGGGATAGAGCAATTAAAACGTGTGGATGGGTTTTTATCAAAACGGAAAGAAAACTATGAGTCATTAAGCAGCCGTCTTGGCGGCGTTGATGAAATAAAGTTATTTAAGTCTACATATGGAGATTATCAGAGCAGCTATTATTGTTTATCCATACTCTTGAGTGAACCTCTTGTCCCAAAGCGGTCCGAAATCATTCAATCTTTGAAACAAAAAGGCATTGGAACCAGTATTTACTATCCACAGGCAGTGCCTCATTTTACATATTATAAAAATAAATATGGGTATACGGACAGTGATTTTCCAGTAGCTTCTTCTATTAGTAGGAGCTCAATCGCACTGCCTGTAGGCCCGCATCTTAATATTGAAGACACAGATTATATAGCAGGGATGGTAAAAAGTATTATTAAGGAGGTAAAGTGATATGAATAATATTAAGGGTAGGAGGATTGCGCTTATCGGCGGAGCAGGGTTCATTGGTCATCATTTAGCTTTAGCTTTGAAA
>JBDROR010000082.1:0-3988 GCA_043809805.1 bacterium | reverse complement strand
TTGTTAATTGCTAATTGTAAATTATCAATTAATAGGAGCGGGTTTATGAAATATAAGGCAGTAGACCTGAAAAAAGTTAAAACATATTCAATAAAAGAAAGAAAAAATCTGGTCTCAGATAAAAATTTCGCAAAACCTTTTAATGGGAATGGATCATTTAATGACTTTTATAATTCATTGCCTGATATTCACGCTGGACACAATTTCAGGGAGGTAATAAACTCTTTCGCTGAGGCATATAGACAAAAAAAGACAATTGTTTTTTTGCTTGGAGGACATGTTATCAAATGCGGGTTATCTCCTGTCATTATAGATTTGATGAAAGATGGTATTATAACCGCCGTGGCTTTGAATGGAGCAGGCAGCATTCACGATTTTGAAGTTGCTTTTGGCGGAAGCACGTCGGAAGATGTCCCCGAAACTTTGAAAGATGGGCGTTTTGGAATGGTTGAAGAGACAGGCAGTTTGATGAATTCAGCAATTAATAATGGGGCTAAAAATGATATTGGGATTGGACACGCGTTGGGAAGCGCGATAGAAAGTTTAAAACTTCCGAATTGTAAAGACAGCATTTTGTATTGGGGTAAAAAATTAGATATTCCGGTTACGGTTCATATAGCTATTGGGACAGATATTATTCATCAGCATCCATCAGCTGACGGCAAGGCGTTAGGCCATGGAAGTTTTCTGGATTTTAGGCTTTTTTGCGGGGTAATTTCTAATCTGGAAAAAGGAGTGGTTTGTAATTTTGGTTCAGCGGTGATATTACCGGAAGTTTTCCTAAAGGCCTTAACTATCGCGAGAAACTTAAATTACAGGGTTGAAAATTTTACAGCAGTTAATTTTGATCAAATTCAGCATTACCGTCCGAATAAAAATATTATTGAAAGGCCTGTGATGGGTGGTGGGAAAGGATACAGTTTTACAGGCCATCATGAATTTATGCTTCCGCTTTTGGCCGCCGGTATTAAAGTGGAGAGTGGGAAGTGGCGAGTGGCGAGTGGTAGCCGCAGGCTTTAGCCTGCGATATTGTCATTCCGAGCGGAGCGAGGAATCTTATATTGGGTTCAATTTAGGAAAGATTTCTCCCTTCGGTCGAAATGACAAAATGGCCGGTCGAAATGACAATTGTATGGTCGGATTGTCATTCCGAACGAAGTGAGGAATCTTATACTGACAATTAACAACTTACGGGGATTTATAGGTGAAAAATAAAATGGAAATAAAACGAATTAAAGAGATTTTAGATTTGTTTAACGGCAAAAAGGTTTTGGTCCTTGGAGATATTATGGTAGACAAATATATTTGGGGGACAGTTTCCCGTATTTCTCCGGAGGCACCTGTCCCAGTCGTAAATATTACAAGGGAGTCATATGCACTGGGCGGGGTAACAAATGTAGCCGGCAATATTTGCGCGTTGGGAGGCAAAGTTTATTTATCAGGAGTGATTGGTAATGATCAAATTGGTAAAACTGTTTTTTCTGAAATAAAAAAAATGAACATAGATTCCGGAGGGGTAATAATAGATCATGACAGGCCGACAACGTTAAAAACAAGAATAATCGCGCATAATCAGCAGGTGGTTCGATTAGACAAGGAAAAAAAAGATAAAGTTAAAGGTAATATCAGAAAAAAAATATTCGAATATTTAAATAACATAATCAAAAAAATAGATATTGTTGTGATTTCTGATTACGCAAAAGGTGTTGTTACTCCTGAGTTAATTAAAGATATAATAATTTTGGGGAAAAAGCATAATAAGAATATTTTAGTTGATCCTCAGATTGATCATTTCCATTCGTATCGGGGAGTAACTTGCCTGACCCCTAATCATCATGAAGCTGGTTTTGCGGCCGGCATTCCAATAGTGGATAAAAAAACACTTAATTTAGCGGCAAAAAAACTGCTTAAAGAATTAAATTGTCAAAGTGTCTTAATAACGCAGGGAGAAAACGGGATGAGTCATTTTGGCAGCAATGGAGATTATTTCCATATTCCGGCTATGGCAAAGGAGATTTTTGATGTGACAGGCGCCGGGGATACGGTAATTAGCGCGTTTAGTTTATCGTTAGCTTCAGGCGCCAGTATGTTTGAGTCGGCATACATTGGTAATTTAGCGGCCGGTATCGTGATCGGAAAAGTTGGAACAGCTACGGTAACTACAGAAGAAATTCTTCATGAAATGAAATAGAAAGTTTGTCATTTCGACCGGACATCTTGTCATTTCGAGCAAAGCGAGAAATTTTTCCCCAGATAGATTCCTCACTTCGTTCGGAATGACAATGTACGGGCGACCGGCAGGTCGCCCCTACGGTTCGGAATGGCATGTTATCGCAGTGGAAAGGGCAAAATGGGAAAAGTAAATTCAAAAAATATTTTAAAAAATATTTTGGACAGAGAGAAAAAAGATGATAAAATAATTGTTTTTACGAATGGATGTTTTGATATTTTACATCGGGGGCATATCCGTTATTTAAAAAAAGCCAAAAACCATGGAGATATTTTAGTAATAGGGCTAAATACTGATTCTTCAGTTAAGGCAATAAAAGGAGCGGGAAGGCCGATTATTCCCGGAAAAGACCGCGCTGAAATTTTGGCATCTTTAAATATGGTGGATTATGTGACGGTGTTTTCCGAGAAGACTCCCTATAATTTGATTAAATTTTTAAAACCGAACATACTTGTAAAAGGGGCTGATTACCGAGTTTCAGAAATTGTGGGTGCGGATGTTGTAAAGGAAAATGGAGGAAAAATCGTAAGAGTTCGTTTGGAAAAAGGATTAGGGACGAGCGCAATAATTAAGAAAATTGAGAATTGTCATTCCGAGCGGGAGCGAGGAATCTGTTGTAGGGGCGACCCTGTGTGGTCGCCCTGAATAAAAAAGGGCAGCCACGCAGGGCTGCCCCTACGGGAAAGATTTCTCCCTTCGGTCGAAATGACAATATAAATGGAGATTCTTGGATGAAAATAATTGGTGTGATTCCGGCCCGTTATGGATCCACAAGATTAAAGGCCAAACCCCTGATAGATTTTTTAGGGAAGCCGGTAGTTCAGCATGTTTTCGAAAAAGCAAAATTATCCAAACTTTTGGATAGAGTGATTGTTGCCACCGATAATAAAATGATTTTTGACAGAGTTATAAAATTTGGCGGAGAAGCGGTTATGACTGCGCTTTCTCATCAGTCCGGTACGGATAGGGTGTCTGAAGCGGCCTCAAAAGTTTCATGTGATATTGTTGTAAATATCCAGGGTGATGAGCCAACTATCACTCCGCAGTTAATCGATGAAGCGATAAAACCGCTTTTGGAAGATAATAAGGTTTATTTCTCAACATTAAAAACAAAAATGAATTCTATCGAGGATTTATTAAATCCAAATATTGTAAAAGTTATAACCGATAGAAATGATTTCGCGATTTATTTCTCGCGATTACCGGTACCATATTCATTACATTCTCCTTGCGAAGCTTGTTCTCAGGACTTAAGTTATTATTTTAAGCATATTGGACTTTATGTTTATAAAAAAGAATTTTTATTAAAATTTGTTTCGTTGGAAGCTTCCGATTTAGAAAAACGGGAGCGGTTGGAACAATTACGGGCTCTGGAGTATGGTTATAAAATAAAAGTGGTTGAGACAAAAGGCGATACGGTGAGTATAGATGTTGAGGAGGATTTAGAACGAGCAAGACAGTATATGAGCAAAACACTAAACCCTAAACTCGAAACACTAAATAAGCCTAAAACTCAAAATTCAAAACTCAAAACAAGACGGTTTGCGTTTTGTTTGTAGTTTAGGATTTGGAGTTTGTTTAGCATTTAGGATTTAGAGTTTAAAAGGAGAGGGGATGTCAACAAAATATATCTTTGTTACCGGCGGAGTTGTTTCGTCGCTTGGGAAGGGCATAGCATCAGCTTCTATAGGCGCTCTTTTAGAAACGCATGGTTTTAAAGTTACCATTCAAAAGTTTGATCCCTATATAAATGTTGAT
>JBDROR010000081.1:0-3451 GCA_043809805.1 bacterium | reverse complement strand
CTCTATCGTGATGAAGGTAATCCCTAAAAGGAATAGATATGTTCTGTAGAAATATTTATTTAACATGCGTGTAAATCCCCCTTTAATCCCCCTTTTTCAAAGGGGGAAATAGGAATTGTCATTATTCTTCTATTAAATATTCAAACGTCAAATAAGATACCGTGATAAATATTATATCAAACGCAGCCATTAACTTTAGCCATGAAGATATTTGCGCAAACGTTTCCCCTGTCAAAATACCGGATGTAGTTTTCACAGAAGCCAAAATTACCGGCACCATAATCGGGAATAATAAAATCGGAAGCATAATTTCTCTTGTCTTTGTATTTACAGCCATCGCGCTCAATGCCGTACCCAATCCGGATATCCCGGCGATACTTAAAAAGAAAACCAATGCTAGTTTCGGCAGAAATGGAAAAATATTTATATTATAAAAAACAGTAAATATTGGAAGGCTAAGTCCGATCACAATGAAAATGAAAAACATGTTACCTATCATCTTCGCGAGATAAATTGCCCCCCTGTCTATCGGACTTAACATAAGACCTAAAATACAATTATTTTCTCTCTCAGGCAAAAACGTGCGATTTAATCCTAAAACACTTGAAAAAATATAAGCAACCCAAAGTATTCCCGGAGCTATTTCATCAATGTAGGAAGCTCCCGGCTCAAAAGTAAAATTAAAAATTACAAATACTAAAATAGTAAAGATAATAATTGAGCTTATCGTTTCCTTTGACCTAAGCTCGCCAATCACATCTTTATTAATAATAGCCCAAATTATTTCAAAATAATGTTTCATCTAAAAACACCTATGAAATCCCCCTTTGGAAAAGGGGGAATAAGGGGGATTTTTAAAATAAAATTCATCAAATCCCTCCTAACCTCCCTTTTCTAAAGGGAGGAATTACAAGCAATACATTTTAAATAAACATCCAAAATATCTTCTTTTTTTATATTATTTTTATCTTCCAGCAATTTCATCCGCCCCCCGCAAGAATAGCAATTTTCGTCGCGGTTACCCATCCTTTTTCAAGATCATGAGTCGTAATAATCATAGTCTTTTTTTCCTGATGGAAAGTATTCAAAATATCTGTCAGTGAATCCGACGCCTGCGGGTCCAATCCCGTATACGGCTCGTCAAGAAATACTATCATGGGGTTATGAATAATAGATCTGGCAATAGCCAATCGCTGGCTCATTCCGCGCGAAAACACGCGGACTAAAGTGTCTCTGTGCACACCCAAATTAAACTTTTCCAAAAGTTCATCAACTCTGTCTTTTAAATTTTCGACACCATACAATTTACCGTAAAAACTAAGATTTTCTTCCGCGGTAAGATTCCCATATAAAAAAGAATCGTGAGAAATAACCCCAATATATTTACGGATAGCCGGTTTATCCTTGTTTATTGATATCCCGCGTATTGTCACATCGCCGCTGGATGGATGAAGAAGAGTTGACATTATTTTAAGCAGGGTTGATTTGCCCGCGCCATTGGGGCCGAAAAGGGTAAGAGACTCACCGCTAGATAAACTTAAATTTACAGAATTCAGAGCGGCTTTTTTTCCAAAATATTTTGATATATGCTTAACCTCAATTACATTGTCCATCATTTGTTGGCATTGCAGATTCTGATTTTTTATCCGGCCAAAATGCAATTGCTGTCCCAATAAAAATTACTATACCGCCCAACCACATCCAAATTACCAATGGATTTATAAAAACCTTAAAACTAGCTGTTCCTGTATCAGGATTATAACCGCCAAGAATTATATACAAATCTTCTGAAAGGTTTGAGGCAATGGCTACCTCTGTCGTCGGCTGCTCATGGTTGGGGTAAAAATTTTTCTCAGGCCGCATTCTAAACAAGGGTTTATTATCTTTATAAATTGTCAGCAATGCGCGGTATACCTCTTTAGTATCTGAAGGGATATTTTGGAAATCATCATACACTAATTTGTATTTGCCTATTTCGAAACTTTCTCCCAATCTAAGAGTCTTATCTTTTTCAATTGAATACGCGCCAATACCTGTCATTCCTATATACATTAAAACAATGCCGATATGAACAATATAACCGCCGTATTTCCGTTTGTTTTTCCAAATCAGGGTAAAAAAAGATGTAAAATAATTTTTTCCCGTATTCCGGCGCCGCGCGGTTGTTCCCTTATAAAACTCCATAAAAATCGTCATAATTACAAAAACTATAAAAGTGAAGGGAATTAAGGCAATAATTTTTCTAATACCCATTATATAAAAAACAACTGACGATATGCCTGAAACAATTACAGGCAATGAAAAATTTTTCTTAAAGTTCCGGGGAGAAGCCTTACCCCATGGAATTAAAGGACAAACTGCCATAAGTATTAGAAGAATTATTCCAAGCGGAATACTTACCTTATTAAAATATGATTGGCCGACTGTTAACTGAGTTCCGGTAAATATTTCAGAAAAAACAGGAAACATTGTTCCAAAAAAGGTAACAAAGAAAATACTAACCAAAACAAAGGTGTTAAAAAGAAACATGCCTTCTTTAGAGACCATTGACTCCATTTCATTCACGCTTTTTAAATGATTTTTACGAATTATAAGCAGCAAAAACGACCCTGTTAAACACACTGAGATGAAGCCGATAAAATATGGGCCTACCCCTGTTTCACCAAAAGCGTGCACCGAAGATAATACTCCGCTCCGGGTAAGAAACGTCCCAAATACGCATAATATAAATGTTAAAATTATTAAAATCAAATTCCATGCTTTTAGCATTCCCTTTCTTTCGTAGATTATTGCCGAATGTAAAAAAGCAGTTCCCACCAACCATGGCATAAGCGAGGCATTTTCAATTGGATCCCACGCCCAATAACCGCCCCACCCTAGTTCTACATACGCCCATTGCGCGCCAAGCAAAATCCCCACACTCAGGAAAAACCATGAAAATAATGACCAACGTCTGATATTTTTTATCCACTCAGCATCTAATTTTTTACTGATAAGAGCGGCTATCGCGAACGCGAAAGGAATTGTATAACCTACATAACCAATAAAAAGCGTAGGCGGATGCCATATCATTCCCGGATTTTGCAAAAGCGGATTTAGCCCGTAACCATCAAGCGGGACAAAACTCATTCCGGTAACTGAATCAATCACTTTAGTAAACGGATTAGCGGCCCTAATTAATAGGAAAAGGAAAAAAATTTGGGAAAATAATACCAAGGAAAAAATGAATAAAATTTTTGCCCGATATCGCGGTGAAAAGAGTGAGCTTATTCCGGTTCTCCAGGAAGCCCAGGAGGAGTTCGGCTACCTGCCGCGGGAAGTTATGTCAGAAATCGCCCGGTTCCTGCGGATACCGGAGAGCGTGGTTTTCGGGGTGAGTACCTTTTATGCTCAGTTTAAATATACTCCTACCGGTAGGACGCTGGTGAAGATATGTCGTGGGACAGCCTGT
>JBDROR010000080.1:0-7048 GCA_043809805.1 bacterium | reverse complement strand
ATTTCGAACGATCAATTTTGTCATTTCGACCGAAGGGAGAAATCTTTCTTCCGTAGGGGCGTGATTTATCACGCCCTGATTTCTGGGCGCAATAAATTGCGCCCCTACAACAGATTCCTCGCTTCGCTCGGAATGACAATAAGCTACTTATGACAATAATCCGCTTGGAACGACAACAAGTATTGGCTGGTTTTGTACTACTCTCCATCGGCATTTACATCTGCCGCGCTTTCCTGTATACAGGCAATGCTCCGAACTTTGTCACCTTCTTCCAACCGTATTAAACGAACGCCCTGTGTGTTGCGGCTGATTGAATTTATCCCTCCAACCGGCATCCTTATAATAAGTCCGTGCGATGTAATAATCATCAATTCATCCGTATCACAAGCTTCTTTTACACCCACTACGTGGCCATTTCTAGCTGTTGGCTTGATATTTATTACACCTTTGCCGCCGCGATTTGTCAGGCGGTATTCATCTATATCCGTCCTCTTGCCGTAACCGTTTCCAGTAACAGTAAGAATAGTCATCTTCGGCCTGGCCACCAAAGCGCTTACAACAACATCGCCCTTGGGCAAAGAAACCCCGCGAACGCCGCGCGCTGAACGTCCCGCCGCTCTGACCTTTTCTTCATTAAACCTAACCGCTTTGCCCTGCTTTGTCGCAATAACCAATTCATCCTTGCCGGTTGTTTGAAATACCTCTATCAGTTCATCGTCCTTATCCAGAGTAATGGCAATAATACCTCCCTGTCGAGGATTGCTGTAAGCCTCCAGCTTGGTTTTTTTGATAACACCGTTTCTGGTTACCATTACAAGATATTTTTCAGCCGTAAATTCTTTTATAGGAACAAACGCAGTCACCTCTTCGCCTTGAGTCAAATTTAACATATTAATAATAGCTTTTCCCTTCGCGGTCCGTCCGGCCTGAGGAATTGCATGAACCTTTATCCAATGAATTTTCCCGATATTCGTAAAAAATAAAATATAATGGTGGGTGGAAGCAATAAAAAGATGTTCCACAAAATCCTCTTCTTTCGTGAGCATTCCGGTCTTTCCCCTGCCGCCGCGCCGTTGTTTTGTAAAGCCTGAAACAGGCTGGCGTTTTATATATCCCGTATGACTGATTGTAATCGCCATATCCTCTTCCGCGATTAAATCCTCAATCGTAAAATCTCCTTCTTCCGCAATAATTTCGGTCCTGCGCTCATCGCCGAATTTTTTATCAATCTCTAAAAGCTCCGCTTTAATAATTTCTTTTACTTTCGCTTCGCTGGAAAGAATTAATCTATAATACGCAATCTTTTTAATCAATTCAAGATATTCCGCCTCGAGTTTTTCCCTTTCCAAGCCGGTAAGTTTCTGCAGTTTCATATCCAAAATGGCCAACGATTGAACCTCTGTCAGCTCAAATTTCTTCATTAAATTTATCTTTGCCGCCCCCGGGCTTTCACTTTTTTTAATAGTTTTGATTACCTCATCCAGATTAGCCAGCGCAATCTTTAACCCCTCAATGATATGCGCCCGAGCTTCAGCCTTAGCCAATTCAAATTTAGTCCTCCGGATAATAATCTCTTTGCGATGATTTATATAATGAACAATAATTTCTTTGACATTTAAAACCAGCGGATGTTTATCCACTATCGCAAGAAAGATTATTCCAAACGTAGTTCGCATCGCGGTATGCTTATAAAGCTGATTTAAAACGACATGGGCTGTTTCTCCCCGTTTTAGCTCTATAACGACCCGTGTCCCGTCGCGGTCGGATTCATCTCGAACATCGGAAATTCCCTCAATTTTTTTATCATTAACAAGATGCGCGATGTCCCCAATAAGCCGCGCTTTGTTAACCTGATACGGAAGCTCCGTAACAATAACATTTTCTTTGTCATTTTTAAGCTGTTCAATATTTGCCTTGGCCCGGAGCGTGACCTTTCCACGCCCGGTCTCATAAGCCTCTTTAATCCCCGCTCGGCCAACGATAAAGGCCCCTGTTGGGAAATCCGGGCCCGGCATAACCTTCATAATCTCTTTTATTGTAACATCCGAATCGTCAATAACTTTAATGACTGCCTTTATTACCTCGCTCATGTTATGAGGGGGAATATTTGTCGCCATGCCTACGGCAATACCCGATGAACCATTGACCAGAAGATTTGGTATCTTCGCGGGCAAGACCACCGGCTCGGTCATAGATTCATCATAATTCGGCGTGAAATTAACAGTATCCTTGTCAATATCCGCAAGCATCTCTTCGCTAAAAATATCCATTCGTATTTCAGTATAACGCATTGCCGCGGCCGCATCGCCGTCCACGGATCCAAAATTTCCCTGGCCGTCTATTAAAGGATAACGGCATGAAAAAGTTTGAACCATACGGACTATGCTTTCATATACGGCCATATCTCCATGCGGATGATATTTACCTAAAACATCTCCAACAACTCTTGCGCTTTTTTTATATGCTTTATTATGAACAATTCCTGCCTCATTCATTGAATGAAGAATCCTGCGATGCACCGGTTTCAGTCCATCCCGAACATCAGGCAAGGCTCTTCCGATAATAACACTCATAGCATAATCGATATACGAACTACGCATTTCATCTTCAACATTTATTGGAACTACTTTTTCGCCTTGAGAATACATCATGTCTCCTTTTGTCATTTCGACCGAAGGGAGAAATCTTTCTTCCGTAGGACGACCACATAGGGTCGCCCCTACAATAGATTCCTCACTTCGTTCGGAATGACAACTTCGCTCTTTCCACCCCTTATATGTCCAAATTCCTCACATGCACCGCATGTTTCAGGATAAATTCCCTTCGCGGTTCAACTTGATCCCCCATAAGGATGGTAAAAATCTCATCCGTTAAAACGACATCTTCAAGTTTAACCTGTAAAATTGTTCTTTTTTCCGGGTCCATCGTTGTGGTCCAAAGCTGTTCGGGATTCATTTCACCCAAACCTTTATACCTCTGGATACTTAAACCTTTTTTGCCCCATATTTTTATCCTGTCAATAATATCATCTACGGATTTTACGGGAATAATGTCTTCTTCTCTCTCTAATTGAAACCCAATTGAATCATCATCAAACACCAATCGTAAATTTGAAAGTTTTCTATATAAATCTTTTACTTCTTTATACTCCGGAGAAAAAACCATTTCTGCTCTTTTAACCCGGCTACTTTCCGCTGAATCATCCTTTCCATTTTCACCCAGCCCATTTTCAGAATGATTAGCGAGCTTATCTATCCCCTTATTAAATGGGATGGGTTCGCCGTTGGGTTTGTGTTTTTTGAGCCCATTCTCAAATGGGAATAAAGCAATATATTCCTCTATAGTATGCCCCTTCCCATAAATTACCATCTGCAGTCTTTTCCATGAAATCAAAAGGTCTAAAATATCCTGCAATTTTTTACCTGTATATTCTTCCTGAACTTTTTTGCCTTTAAATTCTTTTAACACCACATTCTCAGTCCCGTGTTTAATTAGAAAATCCTCCATTTCTTCTTCTTTTTCAATATATTTCTCGCTTTGCCCGCGCTTAAGTTTATAAAGCGGCGGCTGGGCAATATAAATATAACCTTTTTCAATCAATTGGGTCATTTGACGGTAAAAAAAGGTTAAAAGAAGTGTCCGGATATGAGCGCCGTCAACATCAGCATCAGTCATAATAATAATTTTTTTATAACGGGCATTATTTAAATTAAAATCTTCATTGCCGACTCCTGTTCCAATCGCGGTAATGATTGTTCTTATCTCTTCATTACTTAACACCTTACCCAACCGCGCCTTTTCAACATTAATAATCTTGCCGCGCAAAGGCAAAATTGCCTGAAAACGACGGTCGCGTCCCTGCTTCGCCGACCCCCCTGCGGAATCGCCCTCGACAAGATAAATTTCACATAAATCCGGATTTCTCTCGGAACAATCCGCAAGTTTACCCGGCAAACTGCCTGAATCCAACGCGCCCTTCCTGCGCGTTAAATCGCGAGCCTTGCGAGCGGCATCTCTCGCTTTTGCAGACAACTCACATTTCTCAACAATGGTACGTGCAACTGAAGGATTTTCCTCCAAAAACTCATCAAGCCCCTCGTTAACAATTGACTCAACGATCCCTTTTACCTCGCTATTTCCCAATTTTCCTTTTGTCTGACCCTCAAACTGGGGATTAGTAAGTTTTACACTTATAACCACAGTTAAGCCCTCACGGACATCTTCTCCTGAAAGGCTTGTTTCTAATTTTTTCAAAAGATTATTTTTTTTCCCATAACCATTAATCACGCGTGTAAGGGCCGATTTGAAACCTACAAGATGCGTCCCTCCCTCACGGGTATTAATGTTATTAGCAAAAGAAAAAATATTTTCCGCGTAGCTGTCATTGTACTGCATAGCGATCTCAACCGATACTCCCTCTTTAACTATCTTCTTGCTTCCCGATTCCTTTTCTCCCTCGCCAATTGCCAAAATCTCTTTTTCCACTTCTTTCTCACGTTGGAAATAAACGACTTTTTTATGCAAAGGATTTTTGTTCCGGTTAAGATGCCCTACAAACTCCTGAATCCCTCCCTTATAAAAAAACACACTTATCTTCGGCTCAATGGCTTCTCGTTCATCCTTAAGCGTAATCTGTATACCCTTGTTAAGAAACGCAAGCTCCCTTAATCGATTGGCTAAGGTATCAAAATTATAAGACAGCGTCTCAAACACATCCGCATCCGGCTTAAAAGTAACTTTTGTGCCTTGTTTTTTAGATTTACCAATTTCCTCAACCGCTGCAACCGGTTTTCCCTTTTTATACTCCTGGAAATACACATTTCCATCACGGATAATCTCAACTTCCATCCACTCGGAAAGGGCATTTACTACTGAGACACCGACTCCATGCAATCCACCTGCCACCTTATAGGCATTAGAATCAAACTTACCACCGGCATGGAGAACCGTCATAACAATTTCCAGCGCCGACTTTTTATAAGTCTTATGAATATCTACTGGAATACCGCGGCCGTTATCCGCTACTGTGACACTGTTATCATGATGAATTACAATATCGATATTATCGCAAAATCCGCATAATACCTCATCAATACTGTTATCAACTACTTCATAGACCAGATGATGAAGCCCTGTAGCTGCCGTGTCACCAATATACATCGCCGGCCGCTTGCGGACAGCATCCAATCCTTCCAGTATCTGAATTTTATTAGAATCATATTTATTCTTATCTGTCATTATTTTTCCCCTTGAACACCGCACTTTTTCCCAACTCGCTTTCAATTCGCAGAAGTTGATTATATTTGCAAACCCGGTCAGTCCGGCAGGGCGCTCCTGTCTTAATCTGTCCTGTATTCATCGCCACAGATAAATCAGCAATAAAAGAATCCTCCGTTTCCCCTGAACGGTGGGAAATAACCGCCGTCCAACCCGCTTTTTTTGCCATCTCAACGGCCTCAATCGTCTCAGTAAGCGTCCCTATTTGATTTAATTTAATTAAAACCGAATTAGCAGCTTTTTCTTTTATTCCGCGTGAAATACGCGCGGTATTTGTAACAAAAATATCATCGCCGACAAGCTGGACCCTTTTCCCCAATCGCTCTGTCAAAGCTCGCCATCCATTCCAATCATCTTCCGCAAGCCCATCTTCAATTGATCTTATAGGATATTTTTCTGTAAGTTTTTCATAATAATCTATTAACGCTTTATAATCCAACGCGCCCTTTTCCGCTTTTAAAACATATTGCCTATTTTTACCTGTTTTTTTATAAAATTCAGACGCAGCGGCGTCTAAAGCAATAAACACATCTTTTCCGGCTTTATAACCCGCTGACCCGATCGCCTCCACGATATACAAAATCGCCTCTTCGTTGGACCCTAAATCCGGTGCGAATCCACCTTCATCCCCGACTGAGGTTTTTAATTCTTTTTTCTTAAGAACCTCTTTAAGCTTGTGAAAAATCTCCGCCCCCATACGCAGACAACCGGCAAAATCCGGCGCGCCTGCCGGCATAATCATAAATTCCTGAATATCAAGATTATTGTCCGCGTGACGGCCGCCGTTTAGGATATTCATCATTGGAACAGGCATGACAGATGCGCCGGTTCCGCCGATATAACGGTAAAGCGGAACTTTTAGAAAATTCGCGCCTGCCCTCGCGCAGGCAAGAGATACCGCTAAAATGGCATTCGCGCCAAGACTGCTTTTATTTTCAGTTCCATCTAACTCAATCATTACTTGATCGACATCTTTTTGGTTTAAAACACTCATCCCGATTAATTTTGGGGCAACAACTTCGTTGATATTTTTTACTGCTTTTAACACACCTTTACCCGCGTATCTTTTTTTATCGCCGTCCCGCAGTTCAACCGCCTCATGTTCACCTGTAGACGCACCTGAGGGAACCGCCGCCCAGCCTTTCTCGCCATTCAAAAGAGTTATTTCACACTCAATTGTCGGATTCCCGCGGGAATCAAGAATTTCACGAGCCAAAACATTGATAATTTCGCTCATTATGCCTCCCAATAGTATTGCGTGATGAGTGATGAGTAGTGAGTTAAAAAACATCAACACACAATACACAATACTCACAACTCACGACTCATGACTAAGTAAGAGATTATACCACTATTTTTGCCAAAAACAAGCATTGTTTTACGTAGAGCGTCGTGCGTTGAAATTGACCCAAATATGGGCATTCTATCACATCAAAATTAATTTGCCAGTGTACTAAAATTATCGGCAAATGGGCGTCTTTTCTGAAAGCCGAATTTTAATCAAAATTTGAGGTTTTTCACCCAATTATCAATGATTTCAAATACTTCATTTTGCCTGGGGTTTTCGAATGTGGTAAGAACGTGCGGGCTGTTTTCCAAAAAGACTAATTTTTTATTTTTTGAACTTATTTTTTCATAAATATATTCTGAACTTTTCGGATTAATCGTTTTATCATTTTTAGATTGGATTATCAAAACAGGTTGGACAATACTTTTCAGTTCTTTTTTGGTTATACCACTTAATTTATACACCTCATGGATCGCAGATACC
>JBDROR010000079.1:0-20567 GCA_043809805.1 bacterium | reverse complement strand
CTACATTACATACAAATAATACGGTCTCTTCTATTACAAGATTGTCAGATATTGGATTAAAGCCTTATTTAATAGCGTCTTCTCTTATTTTGATTATTGCCCAAAGATTAGTTAAACTTATCTGTACTTATTGTAAAGAGGAATATATCCCCGATAAAGAAGTTGTAGATAAGTTTAGATTTTATATAGATAAATTTAATATAAAGAAATTTTACAGGGGAAAGGGATGTCAGAAATGTAATTTTACCGGTTTTTTGGATAGAAGTGCTGTTTTTGAAATGCTAAAAATTGATGAAAAAATAAGGAAGCTTATTTCTGATGAAGCCTCAGAGGATTCAATATTGAAAGAAATTAGGAACAACAAAGTATCGTTTTTAGCAGAATCAGGTATGGATAAAGTAGCTAAAGGTTTAACTACTTTAAGTGAGGTTGCCAGAGTTGCAGAAATTGTTGAAGATATTGAGGTTCCTCAAAGGGTTCAGGAAGATTCGTCAAAAATACGAATTCTCATTGCGGATGATGAGGAAGATATACTGAAAATGTTAGATAAACGTTTAAGTACTGGGGGGTATGAAGTCATTAAAGCGAAAAATGGTATAGAGTTAGTTGAATTTGCAGTAAAAGAAAAACCGGATTTAATAGTAACAGATGTTATGATGCCGGGAATGGATGGTTTTGAGGCAACAAAAATATTGAGGTCAAAACTCGAAACAGCCGGTATTCCAATAATAATGCTTACAGCAAAGAAAGATGTAGAAAGTGAATTAAAAGGTTTTGATTTTGGTGCTGACGATTATATGACTAAACCGTATGAAAAAGATAGACTATTAGCGAGGATTAAAATGCTTTTAAAAAGGAGACACTAAATAAGCTTAATTATCAGGTAGTCAGAGAGCAACATGAAATTTATTGGTGATTTTCATATTCATTCCCACTATTCTATAGCAACCAGTAAGAAACTTATTCCGGAATACCTGGATGCATGGGCGCAGATTAAAGGAGTCAAGGTTTTAGGGACTGGTGACTTTATTCATCCCGGTTGGCTGGCGGAGCTTAAAGAAAAGCTTGAACCGGCTGAAGATGGACTCTTTAAACTGAAGCCGGAATATAAATTAAAAGATAATGAATTTTATGTCCCTCCGGCCTGCCGGCAGGATGTTCGCTTTGTGCTTACCGGGGAATTAAGTTCTATCTATAAAAAAAATAACCGTACCCGCAAAGTCCATAATCTTATCTTTGCCCCTTCTTTTGCCTCTGCGGAAAAAATTCAATCTACTTTAGATAAAATAGGAAATATTCGTTCTGACGGCCGGCCTATATTAGGACTGGATTCAAAACGCGTTTTAGAGATTGTTCTGGAATCAGACACGAATTCTTTTCTTATCCCCGCCCATATTTGGACCCCATGGTTTTCTGTATTAGGCTCTAAATCCGGATTTGACAGCATTGAAGAATGTTTTGAAGATCTTGCCCCTTATATTTTTGCTGTGGAGACAGGGCTATCGTCCGATCCGGACATGAACAGGATGTGTTCTTTTTTGGATAAATATACGCTTATTTCTAATTCTGATGCTCATTCACCGGAAAAAATCGGAAGGGAAGCAAATTTATTTAATACAGAGCTTAATTATCCGGCTATTCGTGACGCGATAAAAAATAAAGATGCCGGCTTTTTAGGCACCATAGAATTTTTCCCGCAGGAAGGGAAATATCACTATGACGGGCACCGTAAATGCGGAGTAAACATGAATCCTTTGGAAACACTAAAAAATGACGGTATATGCCCGGACTGCGGCAGGGAAGTTACTGTGGGTGTGCTGAATCGTGTAGTGCAATTGGCAGACCGTGACCCGGGCGATATTCCTTTTTCTGTTCCATTTCATTCCATTACTTCTTTAGCGTCATTATTGGCGGAAGTGTTAAATGTAAACGAAAGCAGTAAGAAAGTTAAAGATGGTTACCACTCACTTATTCAAAAAGGAGGCAGTGAATTCCATATTCTGTTGAATTTGCCTTTAGAGGATGTAAAACTGGCAGGCGGGGAAATCGTTGCTGAAGGAATCCGGAGGATGCGGAATAAAGAAGCGATTGTTCAGCGAGGTTATGACGGAGAGTTTGGCCGTATTCGTTTTTTCGGGAAAAATGAGAAAGAAATTTTGAGAGTAGGAACGGGTTTATTTGCCTCTCCTGAAACGGAGCATTTGCCTCACATAGTAAAAACTGTTGATTTTAGCATTAAAGAATATAAGAAGATGTTCGGGGAAAAACACGCGGAAATACGAAAAGATAAAAATGCAAAAAGCGCGGACACTGTTAATGTTCTGAACAAAGAACAGCAGAAAGCGGTTTCTCATTACAGGGGACCATGTTTAATTATTGCCGGGCCGGGTACAGGTAAGACTTTTACATTAACTAACCGTATCGCTAATCTGATAGAGGAGTATAAGACAGCTCCGGAAAATATTCTCGCGCTTACTTTTACAAATAAAGCTGCAGGCCAGATGCAGGATAGGTTAAGGAAAATATTAAGAAATGAAGATGTTTCCGGCAGGATAACTATTTCTACGTTTCATGCATTAGGTCTGGATATCCTTAAAGAACACGCGGATATGTTTGATCGTAATCCCGGTTTTTTGATTTTTAGCGATGCGGAAAAGAAGTTTATTCTAACGCGTAAACTGGGAGTAAGCAGAAAAGAATTGAAGTCTTACACACAGGCAATTACTTTGGCAAAACAACAGCTTAATGAACCGGATGAAGCAAAGATGCGGAAAATATATTCTGAGTATGAATCTGTTTTACAAAAGGAAAATGCGTTTGATATAGATGACCTTATCAGCTGTCCGGTAAGATTATTAGAAAAAAATATTAATTTACAAACTAAATATCAGCAAAGATTTGTCTGGATATGTGTAGATGAGTATCAAGATATAAACTATGCCCAATACCGTTTTATTAGCGCTTTAGCGCCTGACACGGATTCTAATATTTGTGTGATTGGGGATCCGAATCAGGCCATTTATGGATTCAGAGGCGCTGATTCCGGATTTATCAAACAGTTTTCAATGAATTATCCGAAGGCGCAAATATATCGTTTACAGCAAAGTTATCGCTGTTCTGAAAATATTCTCAGGGCCTCGGGGCAGATAATTAATACACAGGCGGAGGATTCATTAAAAGGGATACAAGCGGGATTAAGGATTACTATCCACGAAACAGAAACCGGACGCGCAGAAGCGGATTATATCGGCCGCACAATTTCTCAGATGATCGGCGGTACAAACTTTTTTTCTTTAGACAGCGCGGTAGCGGACGGCGAAAAGCATACGGATATTGAAAGCTTATCGGATTTTGCCGTTCTTTTCCGTTTAACTCAGCAGGCAGATTTAATCGCGGAAGCTTTGAATAATTATCAAATACCTTATCAGATAATCAGTACAGATAATCCTTTGAGGGATCACTGGATCGTCAATTTTTTAAAATTATCTCAGAATCCGGCAAATACAATATTCGCTGAATACATTATTAAACAACTGCAGTTAAAACCCGAACAGGCAGGAGAAGTTCAAAAAATTGCCAATGCATGTAAAACTTTATCCGCCCATGAAGCTATTGATAAAATTACCGCAAAATATGGCGGGGATAATGATGATTTAGAAGAAATTTATTATCTTGCAAAGAAATATGATAATAACACCGCTAGGTTAATCAGATACATAGTATTGGGAAGCGGGGTGGATTTGTATCAAGAAAAAAGCGAACATGTATCATTAATGACTCTGCATGCGGCAAAAGGATTAGAATTCAAATGCGTATTTATTCCCGGCTGTGAAGAAGGGGTACTTCCTTATACCTGGTTTGGAGAGGATAAATGTGATATTGCGGAAGAAAAAAGATTATTATATGTAGGTATGACACGCGCCCGGAAGATTCTTTATTTAACAAACGCAAAACAGAGAAAACTTTTTGGTATGCAAAGAAGCTTAAAGCACAGTCCGTTTATAGATAACATTGAGAAAGATTTATTGGAAATCGCGCAGGCAAGAAAAGGAAAAAAGAAAATACAAACAACTAATGACGACCAGCTGTCATTTTTTTAAAATACTAATACTACTAAAAAGACGGGGACGGAGTTAGATTATTAGAATAGAGTTGACAGGTGAAATATTAGGTATTTTTAATAAAAGGAAAAATATATACCGAGAAAAATAACTATAAACTAATAAACTAACTCCGTCCCCTTCGAGTCCCCTTCGACGGTCTATTCTGATAGGAAATTATCTTAACTGGGTGTCCATTTTATCGGGGCAAGTCCAGAATGTCCCTATTCTATTTATTTCAATTAAAATTGATATTTAATATTTAAAGAGTTAACATATTCATTAACAAAATGTGATTCAATTCCTATGGATAACCTTTTATGTAGTGAAATTTGAGCTCCTGCGAATCCTCCTATATTTTTATCCAACACATAATTCATTTGATTTTCATTCCCTAACTCAAGAAATATTGTTGTTTTTATATATGAAATACCTCCATATATGTCAATTGTCTTATATCTATATGCCAGCCATCCAGCAAAATCAGTTTCTCTCCAATTTATTTCATCTCTTCTTCGAGCAGTTGTAAAATCCGTTGATAGTTTTTCACTAGGATAGGTATGAGTATTTCTTTGTATTCCTCCATTCCAGTCCCAGGATAATGATGATCCTCCGTAAAAATATTTATTAAATTCTGGAAATAAAAGCTGAATTCCTAGCCCCCCTCCCCAAAGGTATGGATATGGACTATAAGGTATATACCCAAAATCAATTGAATCTATTTCTGTTGTAGGAATAAGCACTCGGGCAAAAAGAGTTACATATTCGCCAATTTTCCCCGCCCCTTGCAAATATACCCGCCGTGTTTTTAAATTAATATTGCTCCCTGTGCCGGATATAATCTCATCCATTTGATATTCTCCATAACTAACCAGTTCCTTCCCATTTTTTTCATTAACTTTACGATAGCCTAAATCTCCAACAATCATTACAGATTGCCCATATAAAGCACTGGCATCTTTCGGTTGAACAAGCCAGAAAGCATGAATGGAATTAATAAAAACGATTGTCAATACAACAGTCAGAGAAAACAATATTATTTTATTTCTTTTCATATAAATTAGATGTTTTAATATATTGTAAATGAATTAATCATTTCATTTACAATATCTATATAATTATCATAATTTTCTGCATTTTTTGAAAAATATGTGATTATATATAGTTTATTGTCTTTAATTGTTTTTATCTGCAATATTTTTGATGTAGTATGATCTAAAAATGGAAGAAATATCCAGTATAATATAGAATCTGGATCTAATGAGTTATCAACAAAGATAATTTCTTTAGTCGCGGGATTATTTGATAATGTAGTTTCTTCTCCGGATATGTTCAATTTCTCATTATCAGTAACATCAATTATGGCAATGTCTACTCTATTTTTATTATATCTATCCGGTGGAAAAAAACATACTATCGATTTTTCGTTTGGATTTTCTGATTTTAACCACGTTGCTGGATATTTGATTCGAATGCCATTAGCAATATTATCATAGTCATAAAAATTATTAGAATCAGGAAGGTTTGAAGAGGGTGCCGATGAATTCTTAAGCATATCACAATTGCTTAATATAATTGTCACAATGGAGCAAATAAAGAGTAATAAAAGATTCTTTTTTGAAAATGTCATGATTTTATTTCGTATTATATTTTAACGCCCGAACTCACTGGTTTTTACAGAGCGCAGCGGAGTAAAAATCCAGTGTAGTGATTTGTTAAAATTTTTATTTATATGTTAATGGATATTTTTCAGGATTTTCTAAAATTTCAGTGGTTAAATCTACATCTAATTCTGGCCAGTATAAATGATGACCGTGCATTAACTCCACATCAGTGATTGACGATATTTTTGCATCTTTAAACCATGGATATTCATTGAAAGAAAGGAAGTATTCTTTACCTTTAAAATATATCCAAAATCCATGTTCTGAAATATTAGTTATTTATGGTTTTAAGATGTTCTTTCCATTTTTTAATAATTTCATTTTTACGCCTTTCAACAATTTTTTGTAAAGAATTCAATTGTTTTGCGGAAAACCCCGAGTAATTTACTAATGCAATAGTGGGTTCCAACCAAAACTTTGCTTCTCCTTCGGGAGAAATAATGTGAACATGCATTCTAGCTTCTTCTTTTGAGAAAAAATGGAATCTATAGTTTCCTATTTTGAATACTGTTGGGCTCAATGTCTACTCCTATACGAAGAAATTATATCATATTTTTAAAATTTATTGTTTTAAATCATATTTAATGGGGAAGAAGAGGGACGGAGTTGATTTAGTCCACTTTACACTTACCCAACAACACTTTCCTTGGGGAGACTTAGGGATAGTGGGCAGAGAGTACAGTTTGAGAAGAAATTTCTTTAGGTCTGAAACAAATAATTATAATGAATGGAATATTGAGGTGAAAAGAGGTAAAATAGAAAAAATAGGGAAAGGGGAAGAAAGATTTCTCACTTCGTTCGAAATGACAATTATGTAGGTCGAAATGACAGTATAACGAGTTGTAATGTAGAAAAAATGAATAATGTCAACAAGTTATGGAGATTTACGGATGAAAGAATGGAAAAAGTTTTTATTAATAATCGCTGTGTTTTTAGGATGTTTTTATTTTCCTGTAGAAATCCTGAGTTTTAACAATGCAATATTTGAAGCCCTCGCGCTTGTAAAATGGTACGCGCGGGAGCATGTAATGTTGTGCCTTGTGCCCGCGTTTTTTATCGCGGGCGCGATTTCGGTGTTTGTCAGTCAGGCTTCGGTAATAAAATATTTCGGCGCAAAGGCGAATAAATTTCTTTCTTATGCTGTTGCTTCAGTTTCCGGGACTATTCTTGCGGTGTGTTCCTGTACGGTGCTGCCTTTATTTGCCGGGATATATCAGCGAGGCGCGGGGCTGGGCCCGGCAATAGCCTTTCTTTATTCAGGGCCGGCTATAAATGTTCTTGCTATTATTCTTACCGCGCGTATCCTTGGCTGGCAGTTTGGGTTAGCAAGAGCGATTGGCGCGATAATATTCAGCATAGTTATCGGTTTATTGATGCACATTATATTTATTAAAGAAGAACGCGCCCGGCATGCCAACGGTGATTTACAGAGTGGTGAAATAAAGGAATCCCGGCCTTTATGGCAAACAATAGTATATTTCTTTTCTATGGTTGCGATACTTGTTTTTGCCAATTGGGGGAAACCTCTGGAAGGGGATACCGGAGTTTGGCCGCTTATATATATTTATAAATGGTGGATTACCGGTTTTTTTCTGATTGTGTTAGCGTTTAGTTTAATTAACTGGTTTAAGAAAGAGGAACTCAAAAACTGGACGAGTGTTACCTGGTCTTTTGCTTTACAGATTCTTCCTCTCTTATTAGGCGGTGTATTGATAGCCGGTTTTCTTTTGGGCAGGGTTGGACATGAAGGAGTTATTCCCTCGAGATTCGTTGTAATGCTGGTAGGCGGTAATTCTCTATGGGCGAATTTTTTCGCGTCGATCATGGGAGCATTTATGTATTTCGCCACCCTTACTGAAGTGCCTATTTTACAGGGTTTGATGAATGCGGGGATGGGTAAGGGTCCGGCATTGGCGCTTCTTATGGCAGGGCCTGCGCTGAGCCTTCCCAGTATGCTTGTTATTAGGAGTATCATGGGGACAAAAAAGACAATAGTATTTGTAAGTTTAGTAGTAATTTTGTCTACAACCGCAGGAATGATTTTTGGAATCATAGTTAACAATGCGATATAAAGATCAGCAAATAATGGAGGTAAGTTAAATGAAAATCGAAATACTGGGTACGGGCTGCCCTAAATGCAAAAAATTATATGAACATGCTGAACAGGCTTTAAAAGAAACAGGAATTAATGCTGAGCTTAAAAAGGTAACAGACATTAAGGAAATTATGAATAACGGGGTGATGATAACCCCTGCTTTAGCTATTGACGGAAAAATTAAGTCTGCAGGGAAAATACCGAGTGTTGAAGAGATTAAAAATTGGTTAACAAAATGATAATAGAAAAAAATTTTATTGTAGAATTAGTTATAATATTAGAATATAATGTTTCAATATTATTTTTGCTCTAATTTTATAGAAAGGAGAGAAAATTATGCAATTTTCACAAAATATCTGTTTTCTGATAGGGAATGTGACCAGGGATCCCGAATTACGATTTACACCGGCAGGGACTGCGGTTGCCAAGTTCGGGCTTGCCACCAGCCGAAATGTTAAGAAAGATGAAAAATGGGAAGATATAACAACATTCCATAACATTGTCTGCTGGCAAAAGCTTGCCGAACATGTCGCGGAGAGACTGACCAAAGGAACGTTTGTCACGATTCAGGGCAGGATCGAAAATCGGTCTTATGATGGCAAGGATGGTGTAAAACGCTACATTTCTGAAGTAGTAGCGGATAGTGTATTTTTTAAATCACCGAAAAAAGAGGGGACGTCTGCGGGTAAAAGTGGCCACATAGACGAATCGGAATTTGCAAAGCCGGATGATGAGGTTCCGTTTTAATACATGTGGGTTTTATTATGCTGGGGTAGCTCAGTTGGTAGAGCAATTGATTCGTAATCAATAGGTCAGGAGTTCGATTCTCCTTCCCAGCTCCATAAAAATAGTCGTTGGTCGATAGTCGATGGTCGTTAGCAGGGGCAGGTTCTAAACCTGCCCGATTGTGCGTCATTCCCGCGAAGCATTGTAGGTTGGGTTGAGGAACGAAACCCAACATTATATTATTTTGTTGGGTTTAGTAAAACCCAACCTACAAGACTTGTCATTCCGAGCGGGAGCGAGGAAGCTTATCTTGGGTTCAATTGAAGAAAGATTTCTCACTTCGTTCGAAATGACAGATTGGTCGGTCGAAATGACAGTTATGTGGGTCGAAATGACAATTATACGGTTGGAATATGGAGAATAGTATGAATAATGATTTAACAAAAAAAATTTTAAATAAGGCGAAGAAAATAGTTATAAAAATAGGTACTAAAGTGCTGACGACAGAAGATGGTAAATTAGATGAAAGAAAAATAAAAGACCTTGCAAAGGATATTTCTTTATTAAAAAAGAAGGGGAAAGAAATAGTGATTGTTACATCAGGGGCAATTGGTGCGGGCATGGGTAAATTAGGTATTTTGGCAAGACCAAAGGATATACCTCAAAAACAGGCATTGGCGGCAATTGGACAAAGTAAATTAATGCATGTATATGAAAATATTTTCAGGAAAAGGGCATATGTGTCGGGCAACTGCTTTTGACACAAGATGATTTAATTAATAGAAAAAAATTCCTGAATGCCAGTAACACGTTAAATAATCTTTTTAGTTTTAACGCGATTCCTATCATAAATGAAAACGATACGATTGCGGTTGAAGAAATTAGGTTTGGAGATAATGATAATCTTTCCGCTCAAATTGTTGATTTGGTACAGGCAGATTTGCTTTTGATTTTAACAAATACAGATGGTTTGTTTACGGCTGATCCCAGAAAAGATCAAAAAGCGGAGTTAATTCCAGTAGTGAAAAAAATTGACAATAAAATTGAAAGTTTAGCTGGTGTCAATATAGATGAGACAAGTATGGGCGGTATGCAAACTAAAGTTAACGCCGCGAAAAGGGCGATTAAGAATGGAGCTAGTGTAATAATAGCTAATGGAAATAAAAAGGGTATAATTGCGCGTGTTTTTTCTCATGAATCGGAAGGGACTATTTTTATCCCGCAAAAAATAACTAAAAAATAAATATTTATGGAACTAACATCACTTTTATTCAATGAAAAAATATTCTTTTCGGAGAAAGAAACAATGTTGGAAAAACAAATTTCAGAAAGCTTGAATATTGATCCATTAATAGCGCGTATTATGATAGATAGGGGTATGAAAACGATACAAGATAGTGAAAAATATTTATATCCGGAATTAAAACATCTGCCCGATCCATACTCCTTAAAAGGGATGGGTGTTACGGTATCCAGAATTCGCAAGGCAATAAAAAATAAAGAATCTATTTTAATATATGGCGATTATGATGCCGACGGAATAACCTGTATAGCTGTTTTGAAAAAAGCGTTAGGAGATTTAATTAAAGTTGGATACTACATTCCTGACAGGATGACTGAAGGATATGGTTTAAATAAATCCGCCTTGAATAAAATTTGTTCAGAAGGATATAATCTGGTTATAACAGTTGATTGCGGCATAACTTCAATAGAAGAGGTTGCTTTCGCTAAAACACTTGGTTTAGATGTAATAATACTTGATCATCACCAGCCAAAAGATTTTTTACCAAACACTGACTATATTATAGATCCTAAACAAAATGATTGTTTTAGCAATATGAGCGAGTTGGCGGGTGTGGGCGTTGTTTATATGCTGATTATTGCCTTGCAAAAAGAAATGGATATAAAAGAAAATGGTTTCCTTGAGCTTGTCGCGCTTGGAACAATAGCTGACATTGCCCCGCTTGTCAATGTGAATAGAATATTGGTTAAAAAAGGTTTGGAGCAAATTGAGGCAACCAATAACCTGGGATTGAAAGCATTAATAAAGCAAAGCGGATTATCAAGTTGTAAAATTGACGCGGCTCAGGTAAGTTTTGTATTAGCTCCCAGAATAAATGCCAGTGGAAGAATAGGCAAGGCAAATCTTGCGGTAGAATTACTTTTAACCGCGGAACAGTCCGTCGCGGATAGTTTGGCAAATCAATTATGCCGAATGAATGAAAGAAGGCAGGCAATAGAAAGTGATATTATGAAAGAAGCCGTATCTTATCTTGAGAATGAAATAGATATAGAGAATGACAAAATAATAGTTCTTGGTTCTAAGAAATGGCATCCTGGTGTTATTGGAATAGTTGCTTCTAAAATGGTTGAAAAATTTTCCAGACCGGTGATTTTAATAGCGTATGATGAAAATACATTGCATGGCAAAGGTTCCGCCCGCAGTAAAAATGGCCTGAATATTTTTAAAGCAATAGCAGAATGCGAAGATTTACTTTTGTCATATGGGGGGCATGAACTGGCATCAGGGATTTCAATTGAAATTGGGAATATAGAAAATTTTAGAAAAAAAGTGAATGAAGCCGCCGAGTCTATTTTTCCCGCCGAGGGCTCGCGGCGAAAATTGAATATAGATTCAATTATAAATTTTGAGGATATTAATTTACATTTTATGGATTCCCTGGAAAGTTTAGCGCCTTTTGGTTTTGGAAATCCAAAACCGATTTTTATGTCTGAAAAAGTTTCTTTAATAGATTATCCAAGAATCGTAGGGGATAAGCATATAAGATTAAAATCCAAAAAAGGAAGTTCCCAAAAAGATATTATTTGTTTTAATATGGTTGATCAATATGAGGATTTATTAAATATTAAAGAACCGATAAATATAATTTTCAATTTATCAAAAAATGTGTGGCAAAATAAAACTTCTGTTCAATTAGTGCTTAAAGACATATTAATATCAGAAAAATCCCCCTAAATCCCCCTTTTACAAAGGGGGAATAAAAAGGGGGATTTAAATTATTTAAGATATTTGTTTCTCTGTCCGATAATGCAAGCAATTGTTGAAGAGTGAATCCAAGATTTCTCCCTTCGGTCGAAATGACAAAAGTGGACGGTCGAAAGGACAGTCCGTATGCCGTGGCCCGTGATACGTGATACGTGATACGTATAACGGACAACGGACAACGGACAACGGATCACGAACAACGAGCGACGAATTGTTGTCATTCCGAACGAAGTGAGGAATCTTATACTGATAAACTGTACGGTCGAAATGACACATTACTTAGTATTTTGAAAGGGGAAAAAATGGGAAACTTAGTTTTTAGTGTTAATCCGTTTCTATTGTTTTTAATAGGATTAATTGTTGGGTATATTATAAAATTATTTATACCTGAAGATATTTTTCATAAAAATCTAAATAAAAATTTAGAGGTTTTTGATAATTACTATTGCGGATTAAAAGGAAAAAACGTTAAAGAACTGACCGCGCGGGAATATCAGCATCTTTCGATGTTGAAAAAGATTGAGTTTGAAAAAAAATATCCGCAAAAAGCTGATTCAAAAATTGCGATACCCATTTCAAAGGTATTTACAATCCATTCTGTTCTTCCCAGTGTTCATTCAAAACCAAAGATAAAACTAACCACAATATTTAGCCTTGTCGTTGTATTTGCTATCGCGTTTTATTGTATATTTTTAATCTAGGTTAAATAGCTGGCAGAGGCTATCTTGGCCGGATTCAAGGCGCGAGGAGCGCAGCATACTTCTGGTATGTGAGCGATGAGCAACGCAGAAGCAGGGCAAAAGAGCCTCTGCCCTTCACTAGAATTTTCCTATATGACAGGCAGTACACTCCCAAAACCGTTTGCGTTCGGTGCCAGGCACTAAATTTCTTTTTCCGCCAATTAACCCTTCCTGATGCGGATTATGACAAGTGGCACAATGAATCATTTTTTTGTCCGTTTCGTGTAAATCAGCGGGAACTACTAACTGCCCGGGAACTTCTTTTGGAACTACAATATGATTAACACCATCCGGTTTTTGAAGTGTGGTTCCAGGATGTTTGCGATCATTATGACACGCTAAACAAAGAAAAAGCACGGGGCTGTTAAATTCAGCTTTCTTTACACATTCAATTTGTTCATCGGGCCGCGTAGAATGACAAAAAAGACATGTAGATTCAATAACCTTGCCTGTAGTGCTATCTATTTGAATATGAATATTAAATTTTTCAATATGTCCTTTTACATGGCATTTAAGGCATAATTGCCACCTTTTTTCTTCGGGGGTTTCTCCCGTGTACGGCCAGCCGCGGAGCCTTTTAACATTTTCCTCAAGCACCTGCTGTTCCACGTTATATATTGTATTTTCCATACATCCGTAATTGCCGCCGTAATGGCATGTAAGACAGGTTATTTTGTCTTCTGATGACAATGGGAAATCTTTAGGTTTCATCATGTCTTCTCTTTCCTTTAAGGGAATTCCAACAGGATGTGCTTCTGATCTCGCCTCGCCGCTTTTATGGCACCAATTACAAATCGCGTTCCAATCTCCATTGAAACGATTTATTACTTTTTCTCCTTCTTTGGGCTCGGATTCGTGGCAAGAAAGACAAAAACCCGCTTGTTTGTGAGGTTTTATCCGTTTTGATTGATTGGTAAGAATTAAATATTTAGACCTGAGGTAATTTTTATTTTTTAACGCATTATGTTGATCATGACAGGTAACACAAGTAAATTTCCCATTTACTAAGGGAAGGTCCAAAACCTCAATATCTTTTTCCAATTTTACATCGGCAAAGGCATTATTTTCAGCGTAATGTATTTTCCCTTTATATTCGTTGTGACAATAATAGCAAATGCTGATTATCGGCGCCCGAAGATTTTTTTCAACAAAAACCTTTTTAAGAGCGGGATTAGTAATGTTTTTTATCTCTTCAGGATCTCCCGCATGACAAAATTTGCAGGCGTTGATGTTTATATTTTTATCCGGAGTTTCCATTGCATGGATATGTTTAACAACCGAAACAGGCCTGCTATAATCGTCCATCCCTTCTTTATGACAATCTAAACATATATCCATCCTTTGTTTATATCTTGAGTCTTTTTGTTCTAATAATTCAGGGAACCCCCGCAATATTACGTCCTTGGAAAAAGGCACATGTATCTGATGGCATGTCGAACATATAATTTTATCCGCGTTGTCTTTTTTACTTAACGGAAGATACTCGGGAACCGCCATAGGAGGATTAGCATTTTTAGGGTCTATTTCTACAGGATGAAAACATTCGTCTTTGTGACAATTTAAACAAAGCATAACTTCATCTTGAATAAGCGGAGTTTTTACATTATTACTTTTTGTTGAATCTTGGTTCTCTTCATGACAGGAATTACATTCGAATAAACTATGGATATTTGGTTTAAACGGGGGTGCCGCATCTTTTCGAATAAGACTTTTTAAGTCTATGCCTTTCTCTTTTCTTACTTTTTTTGGAGGTTCTTCCGCGGCAATAGTTAACGTTATTACAGCCGGTTTAATTAAAATTATAATCAGAACAGCATAGAATATTTTTTTAAACATTTTCACTTGTAAATCTCCTTTTGGTATGAATGTTTGCAAGGCTATCATAAAGTTAATTTGTTGTCAAATTCTTTTGTGTAATTTGAAATATAATTTCGTCTTTCTTTGCAAGCCCCAGTTCCTCTCTTGCCAGCCGTTCGATGTAATCAGGGTTTTCTTTAAGATTTTTTATTTCGATTAACAATCTTTTATTTTCTTCTTCTATGTTTTTGTTTTGGCTTTTAAGCTGGGTGTAAGTATTTCGAAGATTCCTAAAATGCAAATACCCCTTATCGCCCTTTATAAATATTAAGCTTAAAAGCAGAAAAATAAAAAACGTCCATATCAGAAAAATTTGGTTATAGGGTATACGGTTTTTTTTTCTTTTTTTTGTCTTTCTTAAATCAGTTAGTTTCTGGTGTCTCATTTTTTTATTGTATTGTCATTTCGACCGAAGGGAGAAATCTTTCCTAAATTGAACGGCAAGTATAAGATTCCTCGCTCCCGACATTCCCCTTAATATTATTCGTAACTTATTGTTAAAACTTAAGTAAAATCATTGTTTTATACAAATATTCTGTTAAATCTTTCGCGGTAAAACCTGTTGGCCCTTTTTTTTCTGCCAATAAATCGCCTGTTTTTCCATGCAGGAAACAGGCAAGTTTTATGGCATCGGCGGGACTTAGTTTTTGGCCTAAAAATGAAACAATCATTCCTGCCAGGACATCGCCCATGCCGGCTTGCGCCATGCCGGGATTACCGGTAGGATTAATAAATTGTTTCCCGTCTGGAAGAGAAATTATTGAATACGCGCCTTTTAAGACTAAATAAGCCTTAAATGTTTTTGAAAATTGTTTGCTTACAACTAAACGATTTTTTTGAACATTATCCGCGTTTGAATTTAGAAGCCTGGCCATTTCCCCGGGGTGAGGGGTTAAAAGAGTGGGGTAACATCTTTCTTTCAAGATAGACATATTCTCGGAAAGGCTGTTTAATCCATCGGCATCTATTATCAACGGTTTTTTGATTTTTTTTATAAGATTTTTTATAAGAATTTTTGTTTCATTATCCTGGGACATTCCCGGGCCCATTAAAACAGCGTCATTTTTTTCTGAAAGTTTTAGTATTTTTTCTAAAGAGGAGAGAGCGAAGCTCTTATTTTCAGTTTCGGGCATGGGATGTAAAATAACTTCTGTAACACGTTTGGCCAATGGGGAATACAATGATTTTGGAATAGCCAGGTTAACAAGCCCCGCGCCGCTTTTCAACGCCGCTTGCGCCGCGAGGAAGGGGGCTCCGATATAATTTTTTGAACCGGCGATGATAAGGACTTTCCCCCGTGCGCCTTTATGCGCGGAAGCGGGCCATGAGGGAATAAGCGGCAGAATGTCTTTTTCCTCTAAAAGATTGGTTGTAATTTTTGGATTATTTACCAGTTCAGGAGGATATCCTAGTTTAACAATCTCAAGCCTGCCTGTACAATCCACTGCCGGAGGCAAAAACAATCCGGGTTTCGGCAGTTCCATCGTGATAGTCAAATTTGCTTTTACGGCAATTGTTTCAATCCCGCCTGTGTCCGCGTTTATGCCGGAGGGTATGTCAATGGAGATTACGGTTTTTTGAGATTTATTTATTGATTCAATTACCTTTTGATGGAAATACGGCATTATGCCGTGGAAACCTATTCCAAATATTGAATCAATTATTAGGTCGCAATCTTGTAAACCCAGCTCATCTATCGATGAGGATATTCGAAAACTTTTGGTCTTTGGCGTAGATGATGAGCTGGGTAAATATTTCTCCGCTGTATAAATATTCTTCTGAGTGAGAAGGGTGATGTCAAATCCTGATTTCTGAAGGATATCAAGATTTATTTTTGCTTCATTTTTGAATTTGTCCGGGCTTGATAAAAGGAAAATTTTTACCTGCGCCAAGGAAATAAACCCAAGATGCCGTGCAAGACATAACCCATCTCCGCCGTTATTTCCGTGTCCCGCAAAAACTATTATTTTTTTCTTTTCAAGACTACCGTCAAGACTGCCAAAATATTTTTCTATGATTTTTTTTGACGACCGGCCGGCATTTTCCATCAGTATTATGCCGGGGATATTATATTTTTTTTGGGCAAGCAGGTCGATATTTTTTATATCAGCGGCATTTGGGATTTTCATAATTGTTTTTTATCCAGATAAAAAGCGAATATAAGTTTGCAAACGGTAATAATAAACCCAATTCCTATCACCAATAATAATCCGGTTAACGGAGATAAAACAGACATGGAGAATTTTGGAACGATTTTTGCGGCTAAAAAACCTGCAAACCCCACAACTCCCGCTATAGCCAATCCGTAAAACAAAGATATCAGGACATGAGGAATAATTATTTTTATTAATGGTTTTAGGTATAACATGGAAAGCTTTATTCCAAGAATTATCAATCCACCCCAGATTGCGCCATATAACGCTCCAAGAAAAATAATCTTTATATTTATGGAATTGAGCAGGCTGAGCCCCACGGAAACATTAGATATAGAATAGCTCAAAAATCCGAGTACCATTCCGGCTAAAAGATAAAAAGCTAAATGTTTTTCGGCGCGGACAAAAGGCAGACAAAAAAGCCCGCCGCTTATCCCTGAAGTAAAAAATACAAGTTTATCGTTTACTATTATTCCCGGGATTCCGCCAATAAAAAAACCTATAATCAGAAAACTGATAATTGAGTATTGTGGCAATTTAAAACGGTTAAAAAATGGAATTGTTGATAGGTAAAGAGAGAAAAAAACAGCAAGGCTGATAAAGAATCCATCCGTTATTCCTGTCAGTAAATTTGCTCCGGAAATAAATCTGCCTAACCCTGAAAAGAGGCTCCCGGCTATGATGATGCTTAAAAATAGGCTTATCAGATTAAATACATGCTCTTTTTTTCCCATCTAAAAATCTCCGTGACTTGTTAATTGTCAGTATAAGATTCCTCGCTTCGCTCGGAATGACAAAGTACGGGCGACCGGCCGGTCGCCCCTACCTGTTATTTCGAACGCCCACATTTGTCATTTCGACCGAAGGGAGAAATCTTTCTTCCGTAGGGGCGTGATTTATCACGCCCTGATTTCTGGGCGCAATAAATTGCGCCCCTACAATAGATTGCCGTAGCAAGCCCCTTTAGGGGCGTCCCTAATTACGGGGCTAAAGCCCCTTGCTACAACTCCTCTCCCCAAGCGCCATCGCGACAGCGTAATTTTCCGTATGAGAAATACTTATTAAAAATTTTTTAAATCCCAGCCTCTTTGCGAGAAGTTTTGTCCCGCCCGATAGCGATGTTTTTGGTTCCCCATTTGCGCCATTTTTAATCTCGATTTCCTTGTATATCACCGGTCTGATATTTTTCCCAAACAGTTTTGCTATTGCCTCTTTAGCCGCAAATCTTCCCGCGTAATTAATGTAAAAATTTTTTTTCTTTCGGCAGTATTCAATTTCCGAATCAGTAAAAATTTTATTTACAAAATTTTTATTTTTTTTGACAGCATTTTTTATTCTTTTAACTTCAATAATATCGGTGCCAATGGAGTGAATCATTTTATTAGTTATCAGTTATCAGTTATCAGTTGTCAGTTAGAGAGCGTGTTTCCTTCTGAAAACTAACAACTGACAACTAATAACTGCTCTTTCATTTCCCTTACAGCTTTATCAAGTCCAACAAGAACCGCCCTTGAAATGATACTGTGCCCGATATTTAACTCCTCAATTTCGGGAATCATGGCTACCTGCCCTACATTTATATAATTAAGTCCATGTCCGGCATTCACTCTAAGGCCTGATTTTTTAGCAAACGTTGAGCAATCCTTTAGTTTTTGCAATTCACACGCGATGTCTTTTTCTTCTTTCGCGTTGGCATAATTCCCTGTATGAAGTTCAATAAATTCAGCTCCGGTTTTACTTGCTGTTTTTATTTGCTCCTGATCGGGATCGATAAAAAGGCTGACAGTTATTTTTTCTTTAGAAAGTCTTTTTACGGCCTCGCAAATTTTATCGAAATTATTGACGCAGTCCAATCCGCCTTCAGTGGTTATTTCTTGCCTTTTTTCAGGGACGAGTGTGCATTGCTCGGGTTTAATTAAAAGCGCGATTTTTATAATTTCATCTGATACTGCCATTTCAAGATTTAATTTTGTGCGGACAATTTCACGTAAAATTTTTAAGTCGCGATCCTGAATATGTCGGCGGTCTTCCCGCAGGTGCACAGTTATTCCGTCCGCGCCTGCCAATTCAGCGATTATTGCGCCTGCAGCAGGATCAGGTTCAATGCCGCCGCGCGCCTGGCGAAGGGTGGCAATATGGTCGATATTTACTCCAAGTTTTACCATAACAATATATTTTATCCCAAATTTTCCCTAAATGCAAATTCAATTTTTTGAGCTAATTGACGGATGTGAATTTCATTTGTGCCTTCGATCATGACTCTTGCTAAGAGTTCAGTTCCTGAATAGCGGACGGAAAGGCGGCCTTTGTCATTAATTTCTTTCTCTACGTTTTCGATGGTTTCTTTTATCTGCGGAATCGTAAGAAAATCTTTTCGCTCTTTCACAGGAATATTTACCAATATTTGCGGATAATTTTCAAATTTATCTTTCAAGTTTGATAATTTTTCTCCTGTTTCTTTCATTATACAAATGAGATGTAACGCGGCTAATAAACCGTCTCCGGTTGTCTGATAATCAAGATTGATAATATGTCCGGATTGTTCCCCGCCCAAAATCGCGTTTCTTTTTTGCATTTCTTCCAAAACATAGCGGTCGCCTACATTCGCCCTGATAAATTCTATACCCAGATTTTTTATATATTTTTCAAGCCCAAGATTGCTCATTATGGTTGAAACCATAACATTGTTTTTTAATTTATTTTTTGATTTTAAGTATGACGCCCAGATGGCCATTATCCTGTCACCGTCAATAATCCGGCCTTTCTCATCAACCGCAATTACTCGGTCGCCGTCTCCGTCAAAACAAAGCCCCAAATCAGCCTTTAATCGAACAACTTTTTTACTGATATTTTCAGGGTATAATGATCCGCAATTCCGGTTAATATTTATTCCATCCGGCAAAATATGATAACTTTTTACCTGTGCCTTTAATTTCTTAAATAGTCTTGGGGCAATCTTGAAAAGAGCGCCGTTGCTTGTATCAATGACAATCTTAAATTGTGAAAAATCATAATCAGAAGGGATAGTGGAAATGAGATATTTTATATAATCGTCTTTATCTTTATGGTGAGGAAGAACTCTCCCTATGGCATCCGGAGATGGAATAAAGTTTATATTTCCTATATTATTTTCTATTTCCTCTTCTTGTTCATCACTTAATTTAAACCCCTGTGAATTAAAAATTTTTATGCCATTATCTTCGTAGGAATTATGAGACGCGGATATAACGATACCGGCGGCTGCTTTATATAATTTTGTAAGATAGGCGGCGGCAGGAGTAGGGATAACGCCCAGAGGAAGGACATTAACACCCGCGGAATTAATACCCGCGCTTAACGCGCATTCAAGGATATCGCAAGAAATCCGTGTATCCTTGCCAATTGCAATGACTCCGCTTTTGCCTTTAGTCAGGCACCATCCTATACTTTGCCCAATCTTAAATACAAATTCAGGTGACAGAGGGAATTTATTAGCTTTGCCCCTGATACCATCTGTTCCAAATAGATTTTTCACCTAAAAACCTCCATTCCCCAAAGCAAAGTTTATCCTTACCCACATCTTTTTATAATTGACAATTGAGCATTGACAATTGAGCATTAATAATTAATAATTATCAGATTGAGTTTCGCTGCAAATCCACATCTGGATTCCCGCCTTCGCGGGAATGACAACATTATATCAAAAACTCAGAGATAGTTAAATGTTTTTTAAAATAAAATGAAGCTTTTTGAAATCAAGTTTTTAACTTAAAATATTATTGACAGTAAATAATTAGGTTGTTATAGTACTACAGGTATGAAAAAGTTGATTATATTATCTATATTTCTTGCTTTTATCTGCGCCTGCGGTAGATCTTATAAAAAAGAAGATGATATTAAAATGCGAGAATGGGGAATTACCCATATAACCGAGAATATGACTTGGCAGAATGAGGTGCAGGTCAGGGGAATAATTCAGATTGAAAAGGGAGTAAAGCTGGAGGTGCTTTCAGGAACTAAAGTTGAATTTATTCGTATTGATAAAAATAACGATGGGATTGGGGACGCGGGATTGGTAATTTACGGCGATATTGTCGCGAAAGGGGAGATGCCGATTATCTTTACTTCGGCCGAGCCTGTTAAAAATAAAAGCGATTGGCAGGGAATTTATATCGAAAACAGCAATGATAGTTTGTTGAAAAATTGTGTTGTTGAATATGCGTATAAGGCTCTCCATGTCCATTCC
>JBDROR010000078.1:0-2643 GCA_043809805.1 bacterium | reverse complement strand
ATTTCGACCAATCATTTTGTCATTTCGACCGAAGGGAGAAATCTTTCTTCCGTAGGGGCGTGATTTATCACGCCCTGATTTCTGGGCGCAATAAATTGCGCCCCTACAACAGATTCCTCGCTTCCGCTCGGAATGACATATCTCCAACACTCTCTTCGCCGCCTCTTCCGGCGTAATCGAAGTCAAACATTCCAAGGTCCCTTTTGGACAACTATGGGAGCCGTGCAAACTGCAAGGACGGCATTTTAAATTCCGGCTTAAAATAACCGCGTTTTTCCCTGATGGCGCGAAACCAAATTCAGGAACCGTCGGGCCAAAAAACGCAATCAATGGAATATCCGCCGCGTCGGCAATGTGCATCAGGCCTGTATCACTGCCAATAAAATAACGGCATTTCTTAATCAAGGCCGCCTGGGCCATTAAACTCAGCTGGCCAATAGCAATAAGTAATGTAGGTTGGGTTGAGGAACAAAACCCAACCTGCAAAACCTAAACCTATCTGCTGAGCAATTTGACAAAATTTAGGAACAGACTATGCCACACTTGCTTCTTGAATTTTTTCTTTTAGCCACTTATTAATAAGATATCCGGAAGGAATTTTCTTAGACTCGGCAATCGCTGTTAATTTATCGGCAATACTTATATCGATAGAAAATAAATGAGCTTTTCTTTTAATATCAACTTCAAACTTAACTTCCGGCATTGCATCAAAATAATCTCCCATATCATGAGTATCAAAAAATTTTACCAATCTACCCAATGAGTTAATTTTAAGTCTATTTTTATGCTTACTTTTTTCCATATTGTCTCCTCTCCTTCTTTGCCATATCTCTGGCACTTAGTATTAATGCATCTTTCGTTTTTTTGTGTATAAATATTACCGATAGATATCGGCCGCCATCCGTTCTCCCTAACGCCAAATATACATCTTCTCCCTTTTGCTCCCCTTTTTCAACAAATCTAAATTTACAATTATTATCAAAAACCTCTTCAACTTCATAGGTTTCAACACTATGCTTAAAAACAAGTTTATCTACTATATCCCTGAGCCAAATTATACCTTCAATTTTCATTAAAAACTCTCTTTATTTTATAATTTAATAGCTTACACATTATATATTGTTTGTCAACCCATTCTTTAGGATATATTTCATAACTTTACTTGATACCTCTTCCGGCGTAATCGAAACCAAACATTCCAATGTCCCTTTTGGACAACTATGGGAGCCGTGCAAACTGCAAGGACGGCATTTTAAATTCCGGCTTAAAATAACCGCGTTTTTTCCTGATGGCGCGAAACCAAATTCAGGAACCGTCGGTCCAAAAAACGCGATCAATGGAATATCCGCCGCGTCGGCAATATGCATCAAGCCTGTATCGTTGCCGATAAAATAATCGCATTTCTTAATTAAGGCCGCCTGCGCCATTAAACTCAGCCAGCCAATAGCAATAAGCGGTTTAATCTTTAGCTCATTAAAAATATTCCCTAACTTTTTATCCTCTCCAGGGCCTCCAAAAATAACAAATTGACAATCCATTTTTTTGTTTATATTTTTCATTAATTCTAAATAATAACTTAATGGCCAGCACTTTGTTTCCCAATGGGCAAAAGGAGACAAGCCAATCAAACATTTTTTGTCCTCAATATTTTTATTTAAAAATTCTACCGCTTTTTCTTCATCCGTTTTATTTACCCATAACTCCAGCCTTTTATCATCATCGTTAATCCCAAGCGATTTTAATGTTTCAAAATAATACTCAACTACGCTTGTTTTTTGGCGGAAAAGATTTAATTTAAAATTTAAAAGCACCCATCGTTTTAAAACCCTCTTATCATAAATTAAACTCTTTTTAGGACTTAAAGTAAAATCTAAATAAAGGCTTCGTAAGTTATGGTGCAAATCCAATATTACATCAAATTTATTCCCTTTTAATCTCTTAGCCAAACTTATCAGGCTATCATCCTTCTTTAAAGTCACAATTTCATTTAAATATGGACAATCCGCTGCCAATGGAGCAAACTCCTCCTTAACAAGCATTGATATAACGCTTTTAGGAAACTTTTGGCGCAATACCCGAATAACAGGGCTAGTTAAAACAATATCACCTATGGAACTAAATCGAATTATTAATATTTTTTTAGGATACATACTTTTTTATAATTTCAGCTTGTTTGTTTGCTGATTGTTTGTGTTTCAAAAAAACATTGTAAGCCCTCTCCCCCATTAACGTTCTCTTATTTTCATCAGAAAGAATCTCATTAAAGGCTTGGCCCATATCCTCCGCGTTATATATTTTTCTGCCTCCGCCGTCTTTCCCCATATCTTCCGCGATCTCTTTTACATTATTTACAAACGGGCCAAATAATACCGGCTTTTTGAAAGCCGCGGGTTCTAAAATATTATGGCCGCCAAAAGGAGCAATTGTCCCGCCTACAAACGATAAGTCGGATAATTTATAAAAAGCGTTTAACTCTCCAAGAGTATCAAGTATAATTGTCGCTCGTCGCTCGTCGCTCGTCGCTTGTTGAGCTAATTTGCTTTTTAAAACATATTGAAATTTCATTTTTTTGACCAACGTTTCTATTTCAGGCGCTCTTTCCAGATGGCGAGGGGCAACAACTAACGTTGCCTCCTTATAACG
>JBDROR010000077.1:0-6623 GCA_043809805.1 bacterium | reverse complement strand
TCCTGCTCAAGTGCTGCATGAGCATCGATCTTGCCCTTACCATAGATATTATCCCGTCCCGCATCACCAAGGTCTTTTGCAGATTGGATGAATAACCTTTCAATATATGAACTCGAAAGATCAGGTTTCTCTGAAACTAGCATTGCTGCAAGTGCTGAGACCATGGGTGCAGAGGCAGAAGTTCCTGTTGAATAGACATAATCGCTGTTTAGCCCTGTTGAAATAATGTTTACGCCTGGTGCACAGACATCAATGTGCTTTCCGCTATTTGAACCAATCCATATCTGGCCATTATATCCAAGAGCAGATACACCGATTACATCAGGATAGGACGCCGGAAATATTTCCTGTTCAATCCCGTCATTGCCGCCTGCCGCAACGACAATGCAGCCCTTTTCAAGGGCATAGTCCACCGCCTGTTGAAGCATATAGGAATAGGCATACCCCCCGATGCTCATGTTTATAACTTTTGCACCATTATCCGCCGCATACAGAATTCCCCTGGCCACGTCTTCGTAGGTTCCAAGGCCGTTTGCGTCGATAACTTTTACAGGGATGATTTGTGCGTAATCATATAACCCTTTGACACCAATCTCATTATGAGCCGCAGCGACAATTCCTGCGACAAAGGTGCCGTGCCCGTTATCATCTGACACATCTGTTGTCCCACTCACAAAATTGTATCCTTCCAGAATTTTTCCTTTCAGGTCGGGGTGCTCACCGTCAATACCAGTGTCAATTACGGCGATTTTTACGACTGCCGTGCTTTTTGCCACTCCCCAGGCCTTGTCAAAATTGATTTCTGGTATGTACCACTGATTGGAATAAAGCGGATCGGTTACAGTCAATACATTGACAATATAATTCGGTTCAGGAATTTTGAGTTTATATTCCTTGCGTATTTCTTTTATGACGCTGATTACATCCCGGCCATCCGGAATTTTTGCCTTGATATATCCAACCTTGGAAAGTCCATTGTCATTACTTTTTACCAGATTATACTTTTTCAGGATTTCATCGATTTCATTAGCTGTGACTCCAAAATGAAATTTTAATAAAATTTCATCTTTTACATATCTGATAGGAATATTATTCTTCCCTTTATTAACCGATACAATTTCCCTGTTTTTAACCTGTTTAACATCCTTCGCTTTAGCAATATCTTCTTTATTCCGTTTTCGGATTTCAATCTTCGCGATTTCATATTTGGGCGATTGGCCAATCGCCCCTACATTACTCTTTTCTTTATACGAAATTGCCAAATCCTTCAAACCAGTTAGATCTATTATTTTTTCAATACCTTTTTTGATGCTTAATTGCTTAAACTCAACGCCTATCTTCTGCTCCCCCGCCTCTTTATCTAACACCACCTCAATCTTTGTCTTTTTTGATATTTCTTCAAATAGCTCTTTTAGACTTACACTGCGGGCATGGACGCTAAGTAAATCTTTCTCATAACTTATTTCTATATTAGCCTGTTCTTTGACAGCTGTGGTATTTGCCTCCTCAGCCCATAACGGATTAATATTAATGATTAAAAATAATATCAACAATCCTATTTTTTCCATTATTCCCTTTTCTCTAAATTTGTTCCAAATAAAAAAACAGGGTATACCAAAAGTTAATCTTTCGGCAGCCCGGCGTTCTTTAATGCATAACTACGTTCAAAAAATCTTATTAAGATCCGTTGCTTTCCGTCCCTTCCTCGCGAAAGGTTTGGCTTTATCGTTCAATGAATTTTTTAACTTTGTAATTATAACAAAGCAAAATCATTTTGGTAAACAAAATACTAATTTTTTTATGTATTGTATTTGCAATAATAGCACATATATAGGATATTGGTCAAGATATTATTTAACACTTATAAAGGGTTTATTATAACTCAGAAACCGCATATAATTTTACTATGGAGAAAATGGGAATGAACATCCTAAGGAAAAAACTTGGCGAACGTATAAGAGGTTTAAGAATGTCAACAGGGCTTACTCAAGAGGAATTGGGTGAAAAAGCTGAATTAAGTTATAAATTTCTAGGCGAGATTGAAAGGGGCCAGGTAAATATCAGTCTTGATTCTCTTGAAAAAATTGCTAACGCTCTGGATATAAAAATAGAAAATTTATTTTCTAAAGATAAGATATATATACAGAAAATAATTACGAAAGAGAGAAATCCCTTATCAAAGTTTTCCTCCAAAGATATGGTTCTGATTAAAAAAGCACTTCGGTTACTTAATAAAAGCTTTCCCAAAAGTTAATTATCAATTCAATTGTAATCTTTTTTCACATATGTTATTTACTATGGCGAATAATCCAATGAAATCCAGTTTTTGTTATTTAGACATATTTTTCGCTGCCGCTTCAACACCTTAGTTCCGAAATTTCAATAAAATCTCTTTATCAATAAAGTTAAAATTAATATTAAAATGTGAGAAAAAACCTGCCTGTCCCAAAAGGCCAAATGGCATATCATCCCATTCATGCGAATAATACACATCAGTAACAAATTCAAATTTATCTATTTTTAAATGTGTTTTATGTAAATATGATAATACTGACCCGCCTATACCGGAAAAAATTTTCTGTTTTCCTTTGTAGACATTATGCCCTAATGTTTCAGCAATCCATGCGGGAAAAGTGCATTCATCAGCCCCAGAATCAATTAAGGCGTCAAATGTTACAGCTTTGTGATCTAAACATAATTTGGCAGGAATTACCGGACGGCAAACATAAATCTGTTTTTGAGTTGGAGGTGTTACAATATACCTTAAATATGGAAATTTTATATCTTCCACAGTAAATAGCTCCTGTTTTCATTAGGAATCTTTGTTATAATTGGATCTTTATATCCCTTGTTTTTTGCCTCATCAATTGCTTCTTTCGCTGTGTGCCCTTTTCCTAATACCTTTTTCCTATCATAAGTTAACGCGACAAACCAACCCGGGTATTTTTTTATTATAGGTGTCATATCTATTGCTTTCATTCTTTTTCTACCTCCCTGTATTGTTAAAAAATACTATTATAACTCTTTCACTAAAAATAATTTTTGTCCTTTTTCTACAGACTGGGCATTTTTAACTAATATTTTTTCAATGCGCCCTCTTTTTTCAATTTGAAGTTCATTCATAAGTTTCATAGCTTCAATAATACAAATCACATGGTCTGGCTTTACCTCGTCCCCCTCTTCAACAAACGGTTCCACGCTAGGCGACGTAGCGCGATAAAACGTGCCGATCATAGGAGATTCAACATAAAACTTTCCGTCTCCAATTTCTTCCTCAACAATCCCCGGCACAACCTTTAAAGGCTCAGCAATAGTCCCGCTGACTACCCCTTCAACTGATTCCAACGCAACGCCCATCATACGCTTAACCCTGAATTTACTGTCTTTTTCTTCCACGCTCAATTCAGCGACATTGTTTACTTCCATTATTTTCACTATATTTTTTATCTCTGCAATCATATTCTCCTCTTTCTTTTCAACTTCTACCTGCCCTTCAGAGAGAGGGTCACTAGCTGGAGAATATTTGTCGGGATATTTCCTACAGCGGAAAAAATTCAAGGCTACATTAGGAAAAATAGCGTAAGAAATATAATCTTCTTCTTTTTGAACCAGTTCCGGATCTAATTCAGCTTTAACCTTTTTCATACGCGGAGACAGTAAATCAGCCGGCCTGCAATTAACGGTTTTTTCACCTTTTAAAACTTTCTGTTTTATTTTTTCATCAATGCCCGCCGGCGAACGGCCATATAACCCGCGGACATAATCTTTAACCTCTTCCGGAACAATTTTGTACCGCTCACCTGTCAAAACATTAAATACAGCCTGGGTCCCGACTACCTGGCTTGTTGGGGTAACTAAAGGAGGATAACCCAGCTCCTGCCTGACTTTTGGAATCTCAACCAAGACATCTTCCAATTTATCAAGCGCTTTTTGCTTTTCCAATTGCGCGATTAAGTTTGATACCATCCCTCCGGGCACTTGATGTGTTATTACCGCGACATCAATCATCGATTGCTGTGAACGCATTAATTTTTTCTTTTCTGAAAGAGCTTCAAAATAATCCGACACCTCTTTTAATTTGGTTATGTTATAACCGATTCCTTTATCCGTGCCGCGTAGAATAGCCATCATAGTCTCTATCGCGGGCTGGGAAGTATAAAGGGCAAGCGGCGCCGCCGCGCAATCAATAATATCCACGCCCGCTTCAATACCTTTTAGATAACTAACCGCGGCCATACCGGACGATGAATGACAGTGAAGCTGAATTGCGATTTTAAATTCACTTTTTAAAGCGCTAACCAGATCAAAGGCGACATACGGCGTCAATATCCCGGCCATATCCTTAATGTTTAAGGAATCTACTCCTAAATTAATCTGTTTACGCGCGCAATCCAGATAATGTTTAATATCATGAAACGGGCTTATGGTATAACAGATATTCCCCTGCACATGAGCCCCTTCTCTCTTTGCTATTTCTATCGCTTTTTCTAAGTTCCGGACATCATTCAACGCGTCAAAAATCCTGAAAATACTTATACCGTTTTCAACAGATTTTTTAATAAAAATATCCAGCACATCATCAGGATAATTTTTATAACCAACAATATTTTGTCCTCGCAAAAGCATTTGAAGAGGCGTCTTTTTAAAACACTTTTTTATTAATTTAAGCCTTTCCCAAGGATCTTCGTTAAGATAACGCATACAGACATCAAACGTCGCGCCACCCCATACTTCAACTGAATGGTAACCGACCTCATCAATTGTACTCGCAATTGGAAGTATATCATCGGTTCGCATCCGAGTCGCCCAAAGAGACTGATGGGCATCACGTAAGGTTGTGTCTGTAACTTTTATTGGTTTCTTCTCAATATTTGGATTCTTTTTTGCTTTTTTTGACATTGCTTTCTCCTATGTTAAAAACAACCTATTTTGTCATTTCGACCGAAGGGAGAAATCTTTCTTCCGTAGGGGCCTGCCCTCTTTTACAGGGCGACCACATAGGGTCGCCCCTACAACAGATTCCTCGCTCCCGCTCGGAATGACAATTTTAATCCCCATTAGTTTAATTTCGTCCACACCTTCAATATCTCTTCCGCCGGAATCGCGCCTTCCCTCAAAATTTTTAATTCCTTTTCACTTACATTCACTATCGTCGATACCCTGCTAAATGGGCACCTGCCCGCGCTAATCGCTAACTCAACATTTTCCAAAATACCAGCCTCGATCTGATTAAAATCAAAAGGAGACTCTTTCCCTGAAACATTAGCACTTGTAACCGCAAGCGAACCGTTAAATTCCTTAAGAACAGCAAGAACAACCGGATGTTCAGGAATACGAACCGCTATTTTTTTTAATCCCCTTCTTTCCCCCTTTGAAAAAAGAGTATTGTTCTTCATTTCCCCCTTTGAAAAAGGGGGATTAAGGGGGATTTTCTTAAAAATAAACGTAACCGCGCCAGGCCAAAAAGCGTCCAATAACTTTTCTATCTTTGGAGTAATTTTAATTTTAAGCTTTTTTAAAAAATCAACATCCGGAACAAAAATTATAAACGGCTTATCTTTCGGTCTTTGCTTTAATTTGTATATCTTTTCAACTGCTAATTTGCTATTCGCGCTTGCCGCTAAACCATAAACGGTATCTGTTGGAAAAATTACCAGCCCATCTTTTCTTAAGACATCCACTGCTTTTCTTATTTCACCTGAGAATCTCTCATTTGTCATTTCGACCGTACCGTTTGTCATCTCGACCACACAATTTTGTCATTTCGACCGAAGGGAGAAATCTTTCTTCCGTAGGGGCGTGATTTATCACGCCCTGATTTCTGGGCGCAATAAATTGCGCCCCTACTATTCAATAAACCTTCCCATTTTTTTAAATTTTTCAAAACGGATATCCAACAATTCGCCAATTGGAACATTTTGTAATAACCTTAAATTGTTTAGCATGGCATTTTTTAAATTCTTGGCGGCCTCTTCTCTTGAACGGTGCGCGCCCCCAACCGGCTCAGGTATTATCTCATCAATAATACCGAATTTCAATAAATCCGGAGCCGTAAGTCTCAATGCATCCGCGGCATCCTCAACCTTTGAGGGATCTTTCCAAAGAATAGCCGCACAGCCTTCAGGAGAGATAACTGAATAAATAGAATTTTCCATCATTAAAATCTTATCTCCCACTCCAATAGCCAACGCGCCGCCGCTGGAACCTTCACCAATAACTACACATATAATCGGAACCTGAAGCCGTATCATTACATCCATATTACGGGCAATAGCTTCTCCCTGGCCCCTTTCTTCCGCTCCAATCCCCGGATGAGCGCCAGGTGTATCAATAAACGTGATTACCGGAAAACCAAATTTCTCGGCTAATTTCATCAATCTTCTAGCCTTGCGATATCCTTCAGGATGCGGCATTCCAAAATTACGAATTAAATTATCCTTTGTGCCTCTTCCTTTTTGGTGTCCAATAATCACAATAGACTGGTTATCAAATCTTGCTATACCGCTCACAATTGCCTGATCATCCGAAAAAAATCTGTCACCGCGCAATTCAACAAAATCATCAATAATTAATTTAATATAATCCAGTGTATAAGGCCGCTGAGGATGCCGCGCCAACTGCAC
>JBDROR010000076.1:0-4394 GCA_043809805.1 bacterium | reverse complement strand
AATACTAATCCGCTAAAGGCTGTCCCACAAATTAAAATACTGACCAAGATATACGATTGCTCTGCTATTATGGGATTCTTTGTCCATAGCAAAAGAATTTCGTAAGAAAACGCAGCAACAACTATAGCGACAGGCAAAATTAAAACTGACATGAACTGGCAACTTTTATGATAGAGCTGTTTCAACCCCTCCTGATCACCTATAGAAACTAATTGCGAGAATCTAGGATAAATACCGGAAGAAACTGACCCGATAAGACGATAAAGACTCGTCGCGATTGCACTGGCAAGCGCATAATAACCAAACACCTCAAGAGAGAGCATCTTGCTTAATATTATCTTATCCAGTTGAGTAAGGATTACCGCAAGAATGGCGATTCCACTCATTCCACCGGTAAACTTTGAAATACCAATGAGAAGTTGCTTTTGAAAAACTGCCTTGTTTTCGCTAAGTGGTAAATTGCTCCAGAGAAATAACACTAATAAAAATATGTTTATTATACTAATAACTATTTGCCATAATAAAAAGGCCTGAATTGTTGGGGAAATTAGCCACAAAATCAGAACAGCTCCTGCCCCACGTAAGGTGCTCATGCAAACATTGATCACATTAAGCAAAACCTGCCTTTGCAGCCCCATCAACCCACCAGAGTAAAAGCCAATCGGCATCTGGAGAGCCATTACGAATCCTATAATTAAAAATGCCTGCTCAATGGTTTTGGGAGATAACTGTTCCGCTTTAACCCAGTGGTGCGCAATAAACGGAGACAATGACACACCAATAATCCCGACAAAAACAACGATACTCCAGTAGAGCACTTCCAGCGTGCGGACAAGATTACGCATTTCTTGTTCCTTACCCGGCAATATGGAAAGTCGCGCCATCTCACGGTTTAATGTACTGCTTAATCCTACATCTAAAAGGCCAAACATTACCTGAATCGTTGCAAAAATACCAATTATCCCCCAAGATTCAATCCCCAAAAATTTGATATAAAGAGGGACAAAAATCAATACCATGAGGGCCTGCCATATATTTCCTACAACATTTGCGACGATGTTTTTTTTAAGGATACTCATATATTCTCTCTAATATTAATTTAAAACAGAACTTACAATATTTCCCACATATTTTGCAATTGCCGGAGAAGCGGTTAATCCCGGCGATTCAATACCTATCAAATTTATCAGTCCGGGTAATTCTTCCTCTGCCTCATCAGTAATGACAAAGTCCTTTACTTTTTCATCCGGGCCCGATAATTTCGGGCGGACTCCAGCCATATCTGCCGTAAAAAACTCTCTTTCAAGCCCCGGGATTATTTTTATCGCCCCCTCATGAAATATATCTTTTTTATTAACATCGACATCGTAATCAATATGGTCAATATATTCCGTATCCGGCCCAAACCGAAGCTTTCCTCCCATATCGAGCGTCGCGTGCAAGCCTAAGCCTACCAGTTCGTCATGCGGAACCGGATAAATAAGCGTTTTAACGGGCGAGGGTTTCGAATAAGAAAAATATGAACCTTTGCATAATTTAAGCTTATATTTTTTCTCATTTATATCAAGGCCTGCTAAACCGGCAATGTAATCAGAAAATAATCCGGCACAATTTATTATCATTTTAGACTTAAACCTGTAATTTTCCTGTTTGATACCGATTAAAAAACCATCTTTCTCTTTGCTTAAAAAATTAACTTCGCTGTTAAAGGCAAATGAAACACCCTTGCTTTCAGCTTCATTAAAAAAATATTTCATTAAAGAATGTGAATCGATTATGCCGGTATTCGGCGAATAAACAGCCGCTATAGCATTTGTATTAGGCTCAATTTTTTTAATATCCTCTTTTTTCAATAACCTTAAATCTTTTACGTTATTCTTTTCACCTTTTTTCAAAAGGCCGTCAAGAATTTTTAATTCTGATTCATCGGTGGCTATAATCAATTTACCTAATTTTTTATGCGGTATGGAATGTTTCCGGCAAATTTCATATAAACATTCAGCGCCTTCCAAACATAATTTTGCTTTTAACGAACCCTGAGGATAATAAATCCCTGAATGAATAACTTCGCTGTTGCGGCTGCTTGTTTCCTGTCCAAATTTATCATGTTTTTCCAAAACGATTATATCATCATATTTCTTTGATAATTCGGACGCGATAGCCAAACCTGCCACTCCCGCGCCTATAATTGTTATCCTTACTTCATCCATTGCACTTTAAATCCTTTCTTTTTTTTGCTTTTTTGAATTATTTTCTACTTCCAGCTTTAATTCGGATATCTGCCGCTCTAACAAATCGTATTCTTTTGTTTTTCGCCTGAGAAATTCTTTTGTCAATTCGGACTTTTGCCTTATTCCCTCAGGAGTTAAAAGATAAATATATGCCAATTTATTTGAAGAATGGCTGGCACGTTTTATCTTTATCAATCCTTTTTTAGCTAATTCTTTTATTAAAAAGTTTATTTTACCTAAAGATATATTCAGCCTTTCTGATATTGAACGCTGAGTAACATCAGGGGATTCATTAATATGTTTTAATAAATTAAGAGTTTCTTCTTTTTCTAAAATTCGGTTGTTCATTGGATGAACATTATAAGGAAAAAATGAAGATATGTCAAGTAAATAGTGGGTTTTTATTTCCGTCCTTCTTTATTATAAGCTTCCAACATAAAAACATAAAATAGACCTAATGACAAGCCAAGAATACCTGCTAGTATTATATTTATCAAACAGTTAGGCGCTACCGGATATTTTGGCTCGGAAGGGCTTTCAATTAATTTGAACTTTTTTGCTAAAACCAATTGCGATTCCAAATTAAATTTATTGGTCAATAATTCCTTAATCTGCACATGGTAATCGGGGAAAACTATTGAAGACAGGCCCTTCTGAGTTTCTTTTAATTTTTTCCCTTCTCCTTCAGCTAAAATTTTAGTTTTATCCATTAAACCGTCCAGTTCTTTTATTTGATCATTTATCAAAACATGCTGCGCGTTATAAAAAGAATTACCATAATCCAAATAAGCATTGACAATTTCCTGAGTAAGCTCCAACGCTAATTTTTTATCTGACAGTCTGACCTTAATAATAAAAATACTTGTCTCTTTTATATTTTCCATGGAAAGTATTTCCCTTATTTCTCCTTCATTAAGGGCCATTCCTAATTTCTCAAATCTTGGCCTTAAGAAATCTTCGGATTTTAAAAGAGTAATCGCTTCAAGATTAGTTATAATCGGCATTGTGATGCTGCCATTTTGTATTGCAGCTTTTACTTCATAAGTTTTAGGCATTAAAAAATTGATAATACCTGTTAAAGTTAATACAACAAAAGTTATACTTAAAATAACAGTTTTCCGTTTATTAATAATCTGAATAAACTCTCTGAGATTAATTTCTTCATCACATCCTGGATTTGACATTTATTAATTACCTCCTTTTCCAAAACACCCGTTATAATACTCATAAGTTTTTTTGATTCCATCCGATAAGCTGATTTTCGGTTCCCACCCCAAAGATTTAATTTTTGAACTATCGAGAAGTTTTTTTGGCATTCCATCAGGTTTGGAAATATCAAACTTTATTTCTCCACTAAAACCAACTATATTTTTGATTAATTCCGCTATATCCCTTATCTTCAAATCTCTGCCAAAACCAATATTTACAAACTCCCCTATGTTCTTATAATCAAATTTCTCCATTAGAAATAAACACGCATCCGCCAGATCATCAACATATAAAAATTCGCGGTATGGTTCACCGGTGCCCCATATTTCAACAACAGTTGAAGCCGACAGTTTTGCCAAATGAAATTTCCTGATCAATGCGGGAATGACATGAGACGTTTCAAGGTTAAAATTATCACCGGGGCCGTAAAGATTTGTCGGCATTACGGATATAAAATTTGTTCCATACTGCTCATTGTAATACCTGCAAAGTTTTATCGCGGAAATTTTCGCTATTGCATACGGCTCATTAGTCGATTCTAAAATTCCTGTAAGAAGATGTTCTTCTTTCATCGGCTGGGGCGCGTTTCTTGGGTAAATACATGACGAACCAAGATTAAGAAGTTTTTTTACTCCATATCTATATGCAGAATTTATTACGTTTGCCGCTATCATTATATTGTCATATATAAACTCCGCTTTATAAGTGCTGTTTGCTAAAATGCCTCCCACTTTTGCCGCGGCCAAAAAAACATATTCCGGCTTTTCTTTTTCAAAAAAATTCTCAACCTCTATCTGCCTTCTTAAATCGAGTTCACAGCTGGTTTTGGTAATTATATTTTCATATCCAGATTCCTTAATTTTCCTTAATAAAGCTGAACCTACCAATCCTGTATGCCCGGCAATATATATTTTAGAATTTTTATCCATTTTGCATTCCTGTATACTTTATACT
>JBDROR010000075.1:0-9509 GCA_043809805.1 bacterium | reverse complement strand
CCCTTTTATTCCCCCTTTGCAACCTGCCTGCGGTAGGCAGGAAGGGGGATTTAGGGGGATTCTAGGGGAATAAAATGGAAAGCATTTTTAAAGCTTACGATATCAGAGGAATTTATCCGTCAGAAATTAATGAAGAAAATGCCTATAAAATAGGTCAGGCATTTATACAATTTTTGGGGAAGAAGGAAATTGTTGTCGGATATGATATGAGATTATCCGCTCATGTTTTATTTGATGCGTTGTCGAAAGGTATAGTTGATGCGGGCGGGACGGTGATAGACATTGGCATGGTTTTGACGCCTATGGTAAGTTTTGCCGTCGGGCGGTATGGTTTTGGCGGGGGAATTATGATTACGGCGTCTCATAATCCCAAACAATATAATGGTTTTAAACTTTGCAGAGAGTGCGCGATACCAATAAATTATGATACTGGAATTCAGGAACTGAAAAAGATGGTGGAGAAAAGTGAAAACGTCATTCCCTCGAAAGCGGGGCACCCTATTTCCCCCTTTGGAAAAGGGGGATTAAAGGGGGATTTTCAGGGAAAAATAATTAAAAAAAACATAATGGATGATTATATAAATTTTATAACAAGTTTCGCGAAAGATATTAAACCATTTAAGATAGCTATTGATGCCGGAAATGGAATGGCAGGGGTGACCATCCCGCTTATTTTTGAAAAAATTCCCGGCAAGGTTTTTCCTTTATATTTTGAACCGGATGGTTCTTTCCCAAACCATGAGGCTAATCCTCTTAAAGCTGAAAATAAAAAAGATTTACAAAACGAAGTTATAAAAAGGGGCGCGGATTTGGGAGTCGCGTATGATGGAGACGCGGACCGCGCGGCGTTTGTTGATAATAAAGGTGAATTGATATCCAACGATTTGATTACCGCGCTTTTAGCAGGAGAAGTGTTAAAGAAAAATCCCGGCGCGGGGATTCTTTATGATATTCGTTCAAGTTGGGCGGTTAAAGAAGAGATAGAGAAATACGGGGGGCGTCCGATTATTTCCCGTGTCGGTCATGCCTTTATGAAACAAAAGTTGCGAGAAGAAGACGGAGTTTTTGGAGGAGAATTAAGCGGCCATTATTATTTTAAAGATGCCTATTTTACGGATAATGCGGAATTAGTAATGATATTTCTTTTGAATTTGATGAGCGCCAATCCGGATAAAACATTGTCCGAACTTTTAAAACCAATCCGCCGTTATTTCCAAAGCGGAGAGATAAATTCGGAGGTTTTGGATAAGGACGCAAAGATTGCCGAGTTAAAACAAATTTATTCCAACGGCAGAATTTCAGAAATAGACGGCGTAAGCGTTGAATATCCGACATGGTGGTTTAATGTCCGGAAATCCAATACCGAACCCATCCTGCGGCTTAACGTCGAGTCAAAAACCGAAACGGAAATGATAAAATACCGCGATGAGCTTTTAAAAATAATTAGGCAAAGCGACGAAGATCTCAAACAATATGAAAAAAATAACAACAAATGAATATACGAATTTATTGCGAGAAGTAAAACAGCGTATTCGTTCGGCGCAATACGAAGCGCTAAAATCCGTTAATAAAGAGTTAATCCAGCTTTATTGGGACATCGGCAAGATGATTGTTGAGCGCCAAAAAAAATATGGCTGGGGAAAATCAGTTGTTGAAACATTGGCGCGGGATTTACAGGCAGAATTTCCGGGTATGCAAGGTTTTTCCGTTCAGAATCTCTGGTATATGCGTCAGTTTTATGCCGAATATAGTAACAATGAAAAACTCCAACCACTGGTTGGAGAAATTAGTTGGTCCAAGCATTTGATTATTATGGCTAGGTGTAAAGACAATCTTGAACGAGAATTTTACATCCGCATGACGCGTAAATTTGGCTGGACTAAAAATGTTCTCATTCATCAAATAGAAAATCAGAGCTATGAAAAAACATTACTTAATCAGACAAATTTTAACAAAGCCCTGCCGGATAAAATAAAAAACCAAGCTAATCTGGCAGTGAAAGATGAATATACGTTTGATTTTTTAGAACTCAGCGAAGAGCACAGTGAAATGGAGCTTGAACGGGCATTGATCGCAAAAATCAATAGGTTTCTAATAGAAATGGGTGGTGCTTTCGCCTTTATGGGTAATCAGTTTCGTCTGGAGATTGAAGGCGAAGAATTTTTTATAGATATTTTACTATATCACCGTCGATTGAAGTGTCTGGTGGCGGTAGAACTAAAGATCGGCAAGTTTCTGCCTGAACATGTGGGCAAAATGCAGTTTTATCTTGCGGCGTTAGATAAAACCGTGCGCGAAAAAGATGAAAGTCCATCAATCGGTATTATTTTGTGTAAGGAAAAGAAACGGACAATTGTTGAGTACGCGCTTAAGGTGAGCAACAAACCGATTGCTGTTGCCAATTACCGTATCACTTCAACCTTGCCAAAAAACCTTCAAAAAGAGCTTCCTGCGCCTGAACAAATACGCAAACTTTTTGATGAGGTGGAAACAATGAGAATCACAAATTTACCATAAGTAACGAAGTTCGTATTTGCTGATATTACATAAATTTTACGAAGTGCCTGCCGAGTTAATTTGTTTATTTTCATTGAGTTAGTTAAAATGTTGACTTAGAATTGCTACGATAAATTCAAATTTATTACAACAACTACAAACAATTTTAATACCACTAATGTTGCCAATCCCGATACTACTTATACCACAACAGAGGTACAGACAGATACAAAAAAATCTACGGAGTTAGTAATAGAATATATGAAAATTAAGCATAATCTGTCAATTTCTAAGTTTGAGGAAGCTATTAAAAACATTGATAGACAACTGGCTGGGCAAGGAAAATATGGTAGTGGAGACCATGTTAAATTAGATATAAAATGTTCATCAGACAATGTTCAAATTTTTATAAATAACTCATTAGCAATTAATGTTGGATTGAGGAACCCCGAAGGGGTATAATATCATAGCGATGGGTAAAGCCCATCGATGAATACAGCAATAAACAAAAAGCCCTGAAAGGGCATGATAAAGAATATGGGACAGTCACTCGTAAAAAATTACATTCATATAGTGTTTAGCACCAAACATCACGAACCACTTATTCAACCATCCTATGCGGAAGAATTGCACAGTTATCTTGGAGGCATCTGCAAAAATCTAGAATGTCAACCTATAAAAATTGGTGGTTATATTGACCATGTTCATATACTCTGTTTGCTATCGAAGAAAATAACTTTGATAAAACTGCTTGAAGAGTTAAAATCTCATTCATCCAAATGGATAAAAATAAAGGGCGGTTCGCTGAAAAATTTTTATTGGCAAGATGGTTATGGAGCATTTTCAATAAATTCGACAGAAGTTGATGCGGTGATTGATTATATCGCCAATCAGCATAGACATCACAGTAAAAAAACCTTTCAAGATGAATATATGACATTTCTTGAAAAATATCAGGTAAAGTATGATGAAAAATATGTTTGGGATTAATTTATATCGCCCTTTCAGGGCTTTTACATTTCACATTTTCTATTTCATACACAGGGCTTTCACCCTGCACAGGGCTTCACCCTGTGCTGTTATATTGTGCCCTTTCAGGGCAAATTCGGATTTATTTATTGTATAGGCTTCACCGAGAATTGCTGAATGGAAGTATCAGCAAGAATCATATTAATTGTCTCCAGAACGCTAAGGTAAGTTGCCACCCAATTTGGCTAATCGTTTGCCGGATTTACGGGCTATTAATGCCTTTTTTTCTATTCCAACCATGCTTGCTTTTTTATAAGTCTGTCCTCGGTATTTAATGTAGTTCTCATAATTTGTTATTTTTATTTTTGGTTCCCCGCCTGCGCGGAAATGACGCAAGAGGCGAATTGGCGAATTATTCAACAAACCAAAGGTTTTTTTATCGGGAATTAATCCTGTAATGATTATGTTATAATGACTAGGCTATGCGGCATAAAAAGAGGTTTTTTTGAGAAAAATTATTATTGGTTTTATCATTTTGTGTTTTTGTTTGATAAGAATGTCTTTTGCAGATGATGAACCCAGCCCATTGATAAATGAGCTGGGTGAAGGCTTAATTCCTGCCTTTGGTTCGGATGACCAGCAATCCCTTATGTATATCTCCGGCCGCAAGTTGATCCGTTTTACTTTGGATGAGCAAAAATTTTCCTCGCCTTACCGGCCGAATAAATATGGTTTTCAAATAGATCAGGAACTGCAGGTGAGAATCTATGGCGTGGCGCGCAGAAAATTGCATTTTGATATTGATTATGATGATACCCGCGAGGATAAAAATAAAAACAGGATTTCCGCGATTTATGTCGGAGATGATGACGAGATTGTCCAGAAGGCGGCTTTTGGATATATCCCCTTAGATATTTCCGAGGCCGAATTTATCGCCTATAATAAAACTACATTTGGGCTTTATTTGGAGACACAATTTGACGCCGAGAAAACTTTAAAAGGCAAAAAAGATTATACGGAAATAAATTATCCCGGACATATCCCTCCGCCCGTTTATCCAAATTTTAAAATAAAAGCGCTTGCCGCGTTCAGTGAAACACAGAGCGAACGTAAGGAATTCTCAGGGACATTCGCTAAAACTGAAAGAGACATTAAGGATGCAGAATATATCACATCCCGTTATTACCGCGTTTATGATGACAAAAGTGAGCTTCCTGTCCGGGACGCCAAAATTTATCTGGATGACAAAAATTCGGCTAATAATTTTAATACAAATCATTTTACCGCTTTGGGGACAGATGGCAGTAGTTATGAAGGGAATTTTGTGGAGCTGGAGAACGGCAGTGAATATACAATAAACGAAAAAACAGGCGAGATTAGTTTTTTTATCTCAATAAAAGAAAATTATGTAATTGTAGCCGATTATGATGATTCCAGTGGAAGAAAGTATCAGAAAAAAATTATCAGGGATGAAAATGACACAGACTACTTTTGGCGGTATAGAGTGCGGAATGTTTATTTTTTAGGCGGTAAAAATATTGATCCAAGTGTTTTTGCTATAAAAATTATAGATGTATTCGGCAGGGAAAAGGACCCGGATACTTCAAGAGAATACATCGATATTTTGGGACTGGATAATAATCCAAAAGACGGAAGGATAGATTCGAAGTTTATAGATTATGATTACGGGCTTTTGATTTTTCCGGAGGATCTTCCTTTCCAAAACCTGAATCCATCTATTTACACAAAGGATCCAATATTGAAATTTATAATCCATGTAAGTTATCAAGCCTTTACAAAAGAATATTTTTTAAGGCCTGGCATTGTCGAGAACAGTGAAAAGATTTATCTGGACGGAAAAATTTTAAAAGGAGGCATGGATTATAATATTGATTATGATATCGGACTGCTTTCTTTTTTGATAGAAATAGAAGACGATGCGAAAATAATCGCGGATTATGAATATTTTCCGTTTGGAAAAAGCTCCCAAAGCACCGTAACAGGTTTGCGCGCGGAATATGAGCCTGCGCCCGATTTAAGTATTGGCGCTACCTATATGGCGGAAAGTGCAATCAGAGGGTCTCCAAGTAAAGATATAATTTTAGGGGCAGACGCGAAAATAAAAATTGATATTAAAGATGTGCGAATAAACATCACTGGAGAGATCGCCAAATCCTCTGTCGATCCCAATACCGACAATAGATTGTCAATAAATAATATGGAGGATGACAGGTTATCGGATGAAATAATAACCAATACTGAAAATTGGTCGGTTTTTTCAAGTAATCCCGCGGATGAAATATCCAGAAGCGATCTTTTGGAAATAAGCGAAATAAATGTAAGCCATAATGAGGATGCAAGCGAGAAATCGCTGTTCCTAAAAAATCAAAGTTCAAATTGGGCCGGGACAATGTCCTCTTTTTCAAGAAAGACATTGGATTTTAGCAAACGGGAATATATTGAAGTTTGGATAAAAAGTGACACCAAAAGCGGGATTTTAAATATCGATATCGGAGAAATGAACGAGGATACGGATAACGACGGAGTTTTGGACACAGAAGACAAAGATGGAGATGGCAAGTTAGAGAACGATGAGGACACTGGTTTTTATTATTATGATGAATTAATTGGGAATGGCAATAAAAAGCTTGATACTGAAGATTTGGATGGAGATGGTTTTCTGGAAACCAAGGATAATTATTTTAATTTCCAGTTGGACTTAGAAGACTTTCCCAATAATATTAATCCGCAATGGCTCGGCCGCTCGGAAAACGGATTTACCCTGTTAAATATTCCTTTAACTTCCGCGTCCCGGACAGGCGCGGCGGATTGGGAAATAGTTAAATACATTCGTTTGTGGCTTAAAGGGCATGGCGGCGCAACAATAAATGCTTTACAAATTGTTGGCCGCAATTGGGATACCCCAAAAAACGAAAGGTTCAATGCGCGGTTAAATAATGAAGGGGAAACGGGAATAATATTATATAACTCTGAGTTAACAAATAATTATTACACAAATTACAGTTTAATGATGACATATTCGCTGCGTGCACAGGAGGAAGGATATACCCAGTGGAATTTTTCCGCGCCCTTCGAGTTTTCTGATTATAAAATTTTACATTTCTGGTTAAGGCGGGATGCAGGGCAAAACGCGGACGATGAAGTTTTTTTTATACAGCTTGGGACAGATGAAGATAACTATTATGAATGGACAACCCCGGTAAAAAACATCCCGAATAGTTGGAATAACGATGGAATTGATATTAATCTGGATGATGAAGATGGAGATAAAATTCCGGATGGATTGAAAAGAATAGGGGCTATGGGGTCTCTTTATAAAATAAAATTTATTCGTGTTGGTATCAGGAACGTTGGGTCTGATATTCCTGATGAAAGAAAAATTTATCTGGATGAGGTAATGTTAAAAGAACGAATTAAAAGAAAAGGCGAAGCGAGAAAAGTTTCTATAAAAGCGGAGATTGAGGATAAAATGAACTTTTCCTTTGATTTTAGGGAATGGGATAATGATTTTAAAACTATTGGCAGTGATATAGAAACTCAAAAAAGAAGTTTGATGCGCGCGATAAGCAATATAACCTGTCTGGAATTTTTACCGATTACCTTGAATTTAGAAAAGGAAAATAAATCGCCGCGGGAGGATAAATACGGTGTTTTATCTTTGGAAGAGATTAATGAGACAAAAAACACAAAAGATGGAGTGACCGCCGTTTTAAAATTGACCGATAATCCTAGATTTTTATCATTTAATTATGAAGACAACGACACAAAGGCATTGAGTGTAAAACAAAAAATAAATCAGGATATTTATACCTACGGCTTTGAATATAACATTCCGCAATATTTTCTTTTGGACCGGTTGAAATTCAACCTTGGGCTGAAACGTTTCCGCGAGACACAGGATTATGAACTGGAAGGGTTTTCCAGATTTCATAATTCCGATACCAGATCAATAGGGATTGGTTATTCACCTGTCCAATATTTTGATATGGATTATTCATGGCGCAAGGTCAAAGAAATAAATGAAAAAAACGACTGGCATCCGTTGAACCGAGACCAATGGGCAGGGATAAATATGGAGCCGTTCAGGAATTTAAACGGATTGCGAAACAGAATAAAAAGTTCAGTCGATTATAAAGAAAGATTTTTGACAGGTGAAGAATCAGGGGAAAAAGATGCCAATATTGCGGGGGAGGTGGAATGGCAGGTAGATGCGAGGCCAAGCAATTGGTGGAAAAATATGAATCCGCTGTCATTCAGTCAGACTTTTCGGGCGCGAAAATCCGCGATATTCGATAATATCAATAATGGAACAGGTTTTTCAACACTTGTAAAGTGTTTGTCAGCAAAAGAAATTAACTCGCAAAATTATTACGCGTTTGGAACCCGTTATAATCTGAGTTCGCCTCTTGTGCTTAATGCCAGGTATAGTTTAGAACGCGAGCGGCAAGCAATTTTCGAAAGTATTTTTAGAACGCGCGCAAAAGTTTCATCAATGGGAATGAATTACGACTTGAAAAAAGGTTCATTTTTTTGGGACAAGGTTACGGAACACGCGAATTTAAATATGAATTACACGCATAAAAAGACTCTAAAGGAAGCTATTTCCGAAAAGACTGTTTCAAATCCGTCATTTTCGTTATTGACCGGATGGACAAGACGGTTTTCAAGCAATTATTTTTTCTCGTTCAGGGAAGAAAAAGAGAATGTGTATCGCGAGATAAGAATAAAGGAATTAAGAATTTATGAGCCTAATGTGGAGTTTATCTATAAATTTGATTTGCCCATGGTTCTTCGTTTCTCCAAAACAAGGATTGATTTTATAAACCGCGCCCGATGGATTACGGGCGTAAAGATGGAACTAATCAGCGCGAAAAATTATTTTGAATATGATTCGAGCAGAAGGTATAATTTCAGGACAAAATTTGATTATGACTTAACCGAATTTTTGTTGTTTAATATTTCATTTGATTATGAAATATTTAAAAACAAATCCCAGTTAGAAAAAGATTCCCGTATCTTCAAGGCGTCGAGTGAATGTGTGATTACTTTTTAGAAAACATTTAAATAAAAATTATCGATAAAAAATTTTAAAAATGCTACAATCCGGCAATGATTGCTGGAAAAGACAAAAAAAATAATTTACGAAAAAGAAATTGATAAAATAAATTTTAACAATTTATTGGAGCGGATGCAAAATAGCGCCGCATTAGGCCGCTATAAGCTTTCATGGCGTCCGTTATTACAAAGGTACACAATGAATGCACTGACTAAAGAACAAGCCGTTGCAGCGATTAAAGCGTATAATCAAGGATTAGATCGGAATCGTCGAAAAAATATCGACGTAGATTCCGACGCCAGGAGAGCATTTCATACCGGACTAGGGGCGAGCTTTGATGAGATCGAAAAACAGGTTCGGTTCATTGGTGATGACTATGGTGGTGTGGCAGGCATGCCAAAGGCGTTGGAACTAAGTGGTCGTATCGCTCAGGCGATCCTCGATAAACGAGATAGCTTTCTTGTAGCAGCGCAAAACAACGCTCCCCTTAAGGACAAGATTCCTGATAGACGCAGTATCGAGACGCTTTTTGCCCCATTTCAGCAGGATCTCAAGCTCAAATGTGGTTCTCGAAGAAACTGGCTCGTGTGGGCTACGAAGTTTTGGCACTTCTTAAACGTAGACACATTTCCAATCATGGATAGCTTTGTCGCTGATTTTACGGAATTATCATCTCAAGCTAACTCCGTGGATAAGTATATAAAAGTTATGCGTCGGCTGCACGCCTTTATAGTGGTGCGAGACAGCTGGTTACCAGCCATGCGCTCCGCGGACAACGGATACGCTTGGAGCGATTTAAAGCTGTGGGACAAAGTGATTTACCAAATTGGGTATGAGAAGCGAGGAAACTGCAAATAAACGGCAATGGCACACGCCCTAACAAAACAATCGAGGTGACGTCAAAAACTGTCGCTTCGCACCAGTTTTTCCGCACCTCATTGTAGGCTGAACCTGTAGAAAAAGTCCA
>JBDROR010000074.1:0-2559 GCA_043809805.1 bacterium | reverse complement strand
TATTATTTAACCTCATAGGGTTGCGATATGAAATCAGGCTCACCAGTGAGTAGGATAAATGTCCACTACCTCAAAATGTCTACTGTTTAGTGGACATTTAACCCTACTAGATATTTAACCCGCCTACGTCCGCCAAAGCATTGCGGCGGACTTCGGCGAGGTTTCCGCCATATGATAACGATGAACTCCAATGTTCACTTTTTGGTAATGTTCACTATATAGTGAACATTCAAGGCTGGGAGTGCCCTAAGACAAAATTTTATTGACAAACATAGCCAAAGGTATATAATCTAATATAATCTCATATAGTTAGAATAGGAGTTTAAAAAGGAGTCGTTATGCCTAATACATTTAACCAAAGATTAGAGAACCTTCCCCCGGAAATCTGGTCAAAAATCACCAAAATCGAGGAATTAAAAGGCCAGTGGATTAGCGGTGCGCGGTTGAGCCCCCAGGTGTTAGGGCGTCTCAAAAGATCGGTTTTGGTTACTTCGACCGGTGCTTCTACGCGTATTGAAGGAGCAAAGCTTTCCGATGAAGACATAGAAAAGCTTATGCGCGGTATTTCAATACAGAAATTTGCCGACCGCGACAAACAGGAAGCAAAAGGATACTATGAATTGCTCCAAAATGTCTTTGATTCCTGGAAGCATATCCGTTTTTCCGAAAATACAATCAAGCATTTTCATAAGGAATTATTAAAATACGTGCATAAAGACAAGCTTCATCGGGGAGAATACAAGAAAACCGAGAATAAAGTCCATATGATTGATGCGGAGGGGAAGTCTGTTGGCATTCTTTTTGACACTACACGAGCATATCTTACACCCAAAGAAATGCAGGAATTGGTCGAAGCGGCACAAAGCGCTCTTAAAGAGAGTAAATATCCGCCGTTACTTGTTATAGGGAATTTTTTGGTTGAATTCTTAAAGATTCATCCGTTCCAAGACGGCAACGGCCGTATTTCCCGCGTCTTTACAAATTTACTTCTATTGCAGGCCGGTTATCAGTATATGCCTTATGTCTCACACGAGAAATTAATAGAAGACAATAAAGCCGACTATTATATGGCGTTAAGAAAGAGCCAAAAGACATTAAATAAATCTAAGCCCAATATCGTTCCTTGGCTGGATTTCTTCCTTTCTGTGATTTACAAACAGTCTCAATTGGCAGTTGAACTATTGTCCAAGGAAAACATTGAAAAATTACTATCACCGAAACAAATAGCTGTGTGGGAATATTTACAGACTGTTACCGAGGCAGCGCCGAAAGATATCTCAAAAAATGCCAAAGTCGCCCAGCCAACAGTAGCCCAGGCATTGGACAAGTTGATTCGTCTTAAAAAAGTTGAGCGTATTGGCCTTGGCAGGAGCACAAGATACCGGAAGATTTAGTAGAAGAAATAAGCAGGATCTTATTATGAACTACTGGTGGACATCAGATTATCATTTCGGGCATGCGAATATCATTAAATATTGCAATCGGCCGTTTGCGACGGTTGAGGAGATGAACGATGTGATAATCCGTAAACATAACGAGAGGGTGAAACCTGAAGATACCGTGTTCTTTCTCGGAGACTTTATCTTTAAAGGCGGGAAAGAAGGCGGAGAAGAACGCTACCGTGAGTTTGAGAGAAAACTCAACGGTAAATTTATCTTTATCAAGGGTAATCACGACCGGAACAACAGCCTTAAGACGATCATCACAAAGATGTATATTCACTACGGTTCAAAGGATATCTGTATGACGCACCGGGCAGAGGATGCGGACCCGGATGTGCCATGGAACTTTTGCGGTCACGTCCACGAAAAGTACAAGGTTAAGCGTCTGAATGATAAGTCTTTGATAGTAAATCTATCGGTTGAGGTATGGAACTATTATCCGGTTTCGTTTAATGAGATTAGTTCTGCTGTTTCAGCGTTTAAGAAGGAAGAGAAGAAAACAGCCGCAGAACCAATGGGGCAGTAAAGGGGCGAAAGGAGCATTGACTTGTTATGGCTAAAAAATGCAAAAAGTGCAAAGTACCACTGGAAGGTTTTTTATACCGGTTGATTGCGGCAAAGATATTTGGCGTGCGGCCGTCTGCGAAAGACCCCGAGCTGTGCAATAAGTGCGAGGATAAGAAGTAATGGCTGAGAAAAGCAAGATAATAGGCATCAAAGCCTGGCCGGAAGATGACAGTCCGAGGGAGAAGTTGTTTAGTTTTGAGGAGTTTGTTTTATGACCATAAATTTTAAAGAAAGAGCGAATTTTATCTGGAGTATTGCTGATCTTCTGCGAGGTGATTATAAGCAGTCGGAATACGGTCGGGTGATTTTGCCGCTCACGGTTCTGCGTCGCTTGGATTGCGTACTTGAACCAACAAAAGAGAAGGTTCTGTCATATCTTCCGCAGGTTAAAAGCTTATCCCCGGGAGCTGCTGAAACCGTTCTAAAGAAAAAGGCGAAGTTGTCTTTCTACAATAAGAGCAAGTTTGATTTTCGAAAGCTAATCGCTGATCCGAATGATATCGCCGCCAATCTCAGAAACTATATCAATGGGTTTTCTAAAAATGCCCGC
>JBDROR010000073.1:0-2067 GCA_043809805.1 bacterium | reverse complement strand
GAAGGGATATATGTGGTATCGAGTTTGTTTAACAGTATACAGGTGTTTGGTGAAGATGGGCAGTTTAAAGAAGTGGCTAGTGACGAGTGGCGAGTGGCGAGTTTTAACCCTCATCATATATTTTTAGATAATTGGGACAGGGTAATAAATTCGGATGGGACAGTAGTAGAGGTGGTTGATTTGAATAATGGGAGTAAGAAAAAAATAACAGATTGGTGGGATGATAATATTCATCCTGCTGATATTGGAATAGATGGCGAAGGAAGGATATATGTGCTGGATAGTGTGACGAATAGTGTAAAGATATACGGGGCAGGCGGGAATTCGTTGAAAAAAGAGATAAACCTTGTGACAGGCTTTTTAGCGGGGCATCACGAATCGCCCAGTATTACGATTTCGGAAAATTGTAAGAATTTTTACAAGGAAGAAAATGCTATGATATAATCAAACAAAGAGGAGGTGTTTTATGTTAGCAGTGAAAGGATTATTTGATGGGAAAAGTATTAAATTACTGGGTAGAGTATCGGTTAAAGAACCCCATGAAGTCATAATAACATTTTTAGAACCTGATGAAGATAAAGTATTGAATCGGGATATACGCAAACTTGCCGAGGTGGGCGGGAGTTTTGATTTTCTAAATAATCCTGCTGAGGATATTTATTCTGATACTGATTTAAAAGTGAGATATAAAAATGACTAAAGGGACAATTATTTTAACTCCGTTTCCATTTACGAATTTGTCCGGTGTGAAAAGACGTCCAGCTGTTATAATTTCCAGTTCAAAAAAGACAGGTAATGATGTAATAGTGGCATTTATTTCATCAGTAGTAATTGAGCCGGTAAAAGATACAGAATACGTTCTTGAAATCAATCATCCTGGTTTTAAAGAAACGGGGCTTAAGAAACGTTCGGTTTTTAAAATGAATAAAGTTGTTACGATTGAGAAAGGGATAATAATCGGCGAGATAGGTAAGGTAAGTGATTCGATTCTGCAAGAGTTAGACAAGAGATTAAAAGTGGCTTTTAGTTTGTGATAAATTTATGCTATGATTGATTTGGGTTGATGTCCCTAGTTTTATAAGAAAAGAATTTTTATGAGGATATTAAAAAATGTGATACAATAAGCAATTATATTACAAAATAAAAAGGATTTTATGGGTAAAATCCAAAAATTATATTTAATAATTTTTCCAGAAGACACTGCTTGTATTCAAATGATGTGGGTTTGAATGGGCAGTGTTTTTTGTTGAAAAAAATTAAAATTGGAATTTATGAAAAGACGAGTGGTAATCACAGGGTTGGGGGTGGTTGCTCCTAACGGAATAGGTATAGAGGAATTCTGGGAATCTATTGAAAATGGCGTATCAGGAATAGACAAAATTACATCTTTTAATTCGGAAGGGTTTCCTACGACTATTGCTGGAGAAGTAAAAAAATTTGACCCGCTTAATTTTATGGAACCATCGGTTTCATTAAGAACAGATAGGTTTGCCCAATTTGGAATAGCAGCGGCTAAAATGGCTTTGGAAGATAGTAAATTGGATTTAAATGAGGTAAATAAAGAAAGAGTAGGTGTTTGTATTGGTTCAGGGCTTGGTGGTATCCCTTTTCATGAAATGCAGATTATGATTATGTATGAAAAAGGGCTCGACAGGGTTCATCCTTTGGCTGTGCCTAAAATTACACCTAATGCGGTGTCTAGTTATATTTCGATAGTGTTTGGTTTGAAGGGGCCAAACATTGTTGTTTCAACAGCCTGTTCTTCAGGTGGGCATGCAATCGGATTGGCTATGGATATGATTCGCTTAAAGAGAGCAGATGTAGTTTGTGCCGGAGGAGTGGAAGCTCCTTTAACGCTTTATACCTTTGGCTGTTATTGTGCTTTAAGAGTAATGTCAAAAAGAAATGTTTCTCCCATGGAGGCTAGCCGACCTTTTGATAAAGAAAGGGATGGTTTTGTAATGGGTGAAGGGGGAGGGATTCTTATGCTTGAAGAGTTAAACCATGCGAAAAAAAGGAAGGCAAAAATATATGCTGAGGTGCTGGGTTATGGATCAACAGGAGGTG
>JBDROR010000072.1:0-21865 GCA_043809805.1 bacterium | reverse complement strand
TGTTTATGATTCGGGTTAACCGGTCCATATTGTCTTTTGCGGTAATTAAAACTCTTGTTTGTTTTTCGTTTATTTTGCCAGGTATTTCATCAAGAACAAGACTTATCCCTTCTTTGCTGATAGCAAGCGGCGTTCTGAGTTCGTGAGAAACAGTGGAGATAAAATCCGTCTTCATCTTATCTATTTCTTTTTCTTTGGTAATATCCCTTAAGATAGTTACGATTCCGATAATTTCCCCTTCCGCGTCTTTTACCGGAGCTATATCACAGCGTAAGATTTGGCTTTCTTCACCAGGAATAACAATCTCTTTTGTAACTAAACGCTTTTTATCTTGAGACTCCTGGAGTGCCTCATATAAACCAATAACCTTCATCTTCTCATCCAGCGCTTTGCTGGTAACTTCTTCGGTAAGCTCAAAACCCAACATACGCCGGGCTTGAGGGTTTAAGACTACAATTTCACCCCGCTCATCAATCATAATCACGCCCTCAGCCATACTCTCAACCATAGACTCCATCTTTGACTTCTCAGCCGTAATCACCGCCTGTAACCTTTCAATGGCATTAGATGCCTGATTGGTAATGGTGTAAATAAGTTTAATATCCTCTTCTGAAAAGGCATTCTCTTTACAGCTTGAGACATTAATCATACCGATATTCTTACCCCGCACTATAAAAGGAACATTAAAAAAACTGCGCAGTTTCTGAAAATCCCTTTTTTCTTTGGGGGCTGCCTCTATGGTGGTGGGAATAAGTATAACGCTTAGGTATTTTTTAAGGAGATTCTCTCCGGTAAGCATAGAAGTAGAAGCTATGAGACTATCCTTAACCTCATCCACAAATCCAGCGCTTTGCGGATATGCGGGTTTAAATGTAATATTAGCTGTGTGCGTGTCAAATAGAAGCGAGGCGCATATATCATAATCCACTACCTTGAATAACGATTCCATTATCAGCTTTAGCAATGTTTGATAATCCAATGTATAGGAAATAGCGTTAGAGACCTCATAAAGAATAGATAATTCTGTTGTCCTTTTCTGCACCTTTTCCTCAAGGCCTTTGGAAAATGATTCAATTTCTTCTTTTGCTTTTACCAGTTCTATATTGGACTTCTCAAGCGCGACTCTTTCCTCCTGCATATCTTCCATTATATTCATTATTGCTTCGCGCGACTCATCTAAAATTTTTGTTCGTTTCTCTATTTTCTCTTCTAAGGTTCTTGACCATTTCTGAAGTTCTGTCTTTGACTTTTCCAAATCAGAGATAAGCCTCTTGGTTTCCCGCATATCCCGGGCTACGCCGATAACACCGATGATCGACGTGGGACGTCCTACATCCAACGTCCTACTTCCTACGTCCTCCGGCGCATACATCACACTCCCCGAAAAGGTAACCGGTATCTTTTCCTCTTGTTTCGTTACATAAGTCATATCAAAATTACGCACCGAGCCTTCTTTAATCAGCTTTCGAAGCCGATGGCCCCTAAAAAGGTCTTCTTCTTCTTCTTCTTCTTCTGCAAAAATCTTCTCTACCCGTTGGCCAATAAGCTCTTCTTCGGAATATTTCAATAAATCACAAACGGCTTTGTTTACGCTCTTAATCAAACCTTTCGGAGTAACCACAATCAAGGTATCGGTCATTGAGGAAATAATAGCTTCCGTAAATAATTTTTCCTGTAAGATTTCATCTTGTTTAGCCTTTATATTGGCAACCATATTCCTGAAAGAATCCGCGCACTCTTCTATTTCATCATTTGTTTTTATCTCCTCTAACCTGTAATCCAAATTCCCGCGGGAAACTTCCATAATCGCGTTATGAAGTTTTAGTATCGGCTTTATAAATATTCCGCCGAGAAAATACCCCAGAGATATCAACACCGCTAACAACGCCGATAAAATCGACAACAATTCAATCGTATCACGCGGTAAATCAAAGCCTGAAAAATGCCCCAAACAAAAACCCACGGTAATAGCAATTAATACAGCCAAGCAAATAAACAATGTTATTCTGCGCCTGATACCTGTTTTCAGTTTAATTTGCCGCTGCATTTATGCTTTCTCTCCCCGTTCGTGTTTTGTATCCCGCATTTCGTATTCCATCGGACAACGCTTTTCGCCACACTCATCGTCCCACATCCCACGTCCCCCTACGATTTCCCCTTTAACTCCTGCAATATCTTTTCCGTTACTCCAAGCATCTCATTTTTAGATAAGGGCTTGCGAAGGAGTTCTTCACGCCCTCCGCTTGCTATAAATTCTATCTGGTATTTAGCTACCCCGTGAGCGGTTCCGGAAAAAAGAATCACTTCCGTATCCGGTGATATGCTTTTTATTTCTTTACAAACCTCTACCCCGTTCATTCCCGGCATTATCATATCAGTATAAACAATATCAAAACTCTCTCTCTTTACGGTTTCAACCGCTTCTTTCCCATTTAACGCCGTCCTGACATAATACCCGGCGTCTTCAAAAACCCTTTGAAGCGCGGTTAAAACAATTTCGATATCATCAACAATCAATATTCTGCCTTTACACATTTCTCACCCTCCTTTTAATTCAGAGTAATGTCAAAACTTAACCACAGAGAACACAGAGAAACCATTAAATAGTAATGAGTTAGAAGCGTTTTTACGCTTCCCACTCTGTGTACTCTAAATTATCAGTCCAACCACAGAGAACACAGAGCAACCTTTATATATTAAGGAAATTCTTTTTGAGAACACGGAGAAATTCTTAGCTTTTCTCTGTGATCTCTGTGGTTCATTTTTTATCCATTGCTCTTAAATAAGTCAACAACTGTGCTTCATATATTTTATGCATTATTTCTACTGCTTTCAATTCCAGAATAACTTTACCATCTACCAGATAATCGATTCTATGCTTCCCTATATCCCTACCTTTATATTTTAGGCTTATTTCCTTCTGTCGTTCACACAACAACCCTTTCGATGTAAACTCACACGATAAAGCTTCCTCATAAACATTTTCCAATAACCCAGGTCCTAATATTGAATGGACTTCAATTGCGCAGGATATTATTCGTCCCGTAATATCCTTCAATGGAAAATCTTTTTGAGAACACAGAGCAAATCTCTGTGACCTCTGTGGTTCCATTTTTATCCCCTCTTTTTCATATAACTTTTGACACTATCTAATTCAGGGGTAAAACCACGGTAATTTTTGCCCCTTTGCCGGCAAGATTTTCCGCCTTTATTTCTCCCTTATGATCACTGATAATCCCATGGGAAACTGACAATCCCAGGCCTACTCCTTCACCTTGCTTCTTCGTAGTAAAAAATGGGTTAAATATATACGGTAAAATTTTTTCATTGATACCGCCCCCTGTATCACTAAACTCCATAATGACTTTACCGCCGTCTTGAGAATTTCTTGTTACTATGGTAAATTCACCTTCAGCTGACATAGCATCACAGGCATTGCCGATAATATTCAGTATCACCTGCTGGAGCTGATTTCTGTCTCCCTTTACCCTTAAAAGATCATCCGCGTAATTTTTTGTTATTTTAATATCTTTGCGCATAAATTGATTCACGCTAAAGCCTAATGTTGAGTCAATGAGTTCATTTAAACAGAGCTCACTAAACTCGCTCTTAGATATACGCGCGAACACGCCGAGATCTTTAACTATCCTTATCATATGGTTGACCGCCTCTAACATCTGCGTAAGCTCTCTATATTTCCTATCCTCACGCCGCGTTTCATCTCTAAATGACTCAATAAAATTTAACAGCCCCATCAAAGGGCTGTTCAAACTATGAGTCAACCCCGCGCTCAACTGGCCTAAACTGGCGAATTTCTCCGCCTGAAATAACTGAGCCTGCATTTCTTTGCGTTCGGCAATGTTTTTAGCTATATGCACCACTCCGATAAACTCACCCTTATCATTAAAAATAGGCGCGCTGGTAATCAAAAGCGGAACGCCTAAATTGGGATCGTTTATTTCCTGCGTATTAATTTTTTTATCTTTTCTCGTTAACTCAACCGGACATTCTTTCCATGGTCTATCCGATTTGTGCACAAGTTCATAACATTTTTTGCCCACTACCTCTTGGGGGCTTAATTTAAACGCTTCGGCAAAGGCTTTATTTGCTTTGGTAATGGTAAAATCTTCATCAATAATAAAAATCCAGTCGGCTATAGCGTTGAAGGTCCTGTCCCATTCTTTGACCGCTTGTTTTATTGCCGCGTTTGCTTTGGTAAGCTCCGCTATTACCTTCTCTTTTTCTTTACACGATTTTTTAAATCCCTGATAGAGAAAAGAAATGATCAGCTTTCTATCTATAATACCGGCGACGTTTTCATTATTCAGAATTACCAGAAAATCCACTTTTTTTTCGTCCAATATTCCCAATGCTTCATCCAGCAAAATTTCTTCCGAAATAAAAACTGCCTCCTTAATCCCGCAGTCTAAAATAATGCGAGAAGAAGGATAACCAACAATCCCCCGCGAAGTAACCACTCCTTTTATCCCGCCCTCGCCTTCTACCAGTAAATAATCGGTTTTCTTCTCATCCATTAATTTAGATGCCGCCTCAACGCTGTCCGAAAAAGCTATTTTTGAAAAGCTCTTATCCATTATTTCTTTTACTTGTATCATTTTATACTTCCATATTTTGTTTAAATTTCTCTATTCACTATCGCCGTTACTTCAAACTTTATCTTTATCATGCATTCCTCGCCCATAATCGCTTTGGTTTCTTCAACTACCGCCTTGACCAGCGGCTCCCTGTCCACTCTTAACAACAGGTGTTTTCTGACTAATATGGCCTCTATTATTCCGTCATCCACTGGAATAAGTTCAAACCGCCCGCCAGCGACGCTGTCCAGCATCCTTCTCGCCGCCTGCGCCCCTATGGGACAGCGTTTACCCAGCACCAGAACATCGCCCGAAGGCGGTATCTCAAAAGTAGACAGTTCCATGTTTGCCCGTATTTTTTTATTTCTTTCGTTTTTTAAGTCCATTTTTACCTCCCTTTTTTGACACAGATTCTCACAGATTTGAGAACGGATAAACACAGATAAAAACACAAATATCCGTATCTATCCGTGTCCATCCGTTCTTTTATCCGTGTACATCCGTGTCTAACTTCTTCTCCAGCTCCGCGATCTTTATTTTCAATTCTTTCATCTTAATCTCTCTGCCAACGGCTACTTTATTGAAGCGTTCAAAATCATCCGCTTTCTTTTCCGCGAGCTGTCTTGCCTTTTGCGCGGCCTCATTTGCCACCCGCAATTCTTCGGCTAATGATTCCAGTTCTTCGTTAGTCTGCCTTAGCTCCTCATTTGTAGTTTCTAACTCTTCATTGGTATGGCGAAGCTCCTCTGTTCTTTCAGCGACTTTTTTTTCAAGGATCCGGCTGTAATCTTCTATTTCTTTCCTTGACGTTTTTAAATCCTGCGCCATTTTGTTAAATGAGCCGGCTAACTCTCCAATTTCATCTTTAGATTTAATTTCCGCTCTGGCAGACAAATTACCTTTACCCAGTTCAAGGCTCGTGTTTTTTAATAGGGTAACAGGCTTTGTTATTGAACGAGTGATAAACATAGCGAGAATAATACCTAAAAGCGTGGTTAAAACGCTGGTTATCAGAATAAGCGTAACACCGAAAGTATGCGCTTTATGAACGGCTTCTTCGGCCTCTGCCAGCTCTTGTATATGCATTTCCTCATGTTTTCTAAGGCGTTCCATCAACTTTACGTATTTTGGATGATACTCCGTTTCTTCTTTATCCGCCACGCTCCTATGAAACGCTTCTGTGTGTTCCGCTTTTGGGACTGAGTCCAAATAAGCGATAATTCCGTCGGCGGAAGAATTCATATCGTTTATTTCATCCATAATTTTCCCGGCTTCCGATTTTTCCGAATCCCCGATAAGGCATTCTCTCTTGCAATGTTCTTCCGCGGTTTTTATTATCTCTTGTTTTTCTGCCGCGAAATTGGTTTTGATGGTTTCGGCCAAATCATCATAATAATGATGCGCGATATATTCCATCAAAGAAAGATGCACTTTACCCGCCTGTATTTGCATATCCACCATTAAAACCGTACTCGGCATCACTTCTTCTTTTAACTTTTCAAAGGTTTTATGTATGCTGTAATAACTGTTTATAGAAACAATACTGACAGCCCACAATAACGCGATAATAACAAAAAAACTTAAACTTAACTTTTGGCCTATTTTCATTTTACACCTCTTCTTTTATGTGATCTCTATATTCTCTGTTCCTCTATAGAATCTGCGTTTATGGCCTCACGCGATTGCACTTGGGCGCTGAGCCATAGGTTGCAACAAAAAGTTTATACAAGTTCTTTTCTTCTTCTTGCCAGCCTTTTTTTAACAAAATATATCTAAAAGAACAACCAAATTTCTTTAAGAAATCCTTTATATGGCCGTTCTTGCTGTTTTTACCTAAGTGTTCTCGCAACCTCTTTCTGATATTCTTGGTGCTTCCGATGTAAATGACCGTATTTTGAGATTGCTTCGTCGCTATCGCTCCTCGCAATGACAAGCACGATTTAACGCTGAACTCATAAACACCGCTTTGTTCTGGCGCGTATTTTGTTACTGCCTCAATTGTCAAAGGATATGGCATCGAAAAATTGGCTGACAAGGGGGGATATTTATATCCTGAGAGTCTCCTCTTTGCAGGAGGAACCCCCATATCCTTGCGGCAATGGCAAATTGAGTGTCTGGAAAACGAATAGTTCTTAGTTCGTAGTTCATAGTTCGTTAAAAAAAATGCTTCCAGCTTTCCTTTCAGTTCATTATCCGTGTAGGGTTTTTTCAGCTTGCCAGACTGTAAGTCCTCACTTTCTTTATCAAGGAGCTGTTTTATAAGTCTCTTATTTATATCCTTCCGGGTTTGGAAGAACCATTTTAATGGCTTCTCCTCACCAAAAGGTGTAATTACTGAAAGCCTGCTTACCAGCCGTGATGTCCAGCTATTGTCGTACTGCGTTTCGTCAGACAAACTTTTATTAATCCATTCTGTTAACCTTATCTGACTAAATAGGGCTAAATTAATTGAATTGCCTGTCTCCAAATATCTGCTTTGATGCTCGATTATACCCTTTAAGATTTTGTGAGTAAGCTCATTCCTTGAATTAATCCGCCTCAACTTATGGGTCAAAGGCGAAACTGCACAAATATCATAGATTCTATCGAATCCCTCATAGGTATACCTGACAGAAAAGTCTTTCTTGCCCTTCACTATCTTAGCGATTACCCGAGAAGAACCTTTGGGCGCAGATATCCGCTGATTTATCCGCGTTAATCTGTGTATGGAGATTGCTTTGGGCCTTCGGCCCTCGCAATGACGAGCGCGGCAATTATCAAAGAACAGTGACTTTTCTACATCTTCAATGAAACGCTTATACTTTTCTAACGAATACTCCAAAAGATTGGCAAAGATAATTCTGCCGATAAGTTTCGCGCGCTCTATTACATTTTCCTGAATATTTTTTCATTTTTATATACCGGCTCAAACAGCGTTTCGGTTTCGCCCCACAGCGTTTCTGACTTACCAAGCCACAAAATTCCGTTCGGCCGCAGAGCCTTATGAAAATGCTTTATTACTTTCTCCTGCAAACCGCGCTGAAAATATATTAAGACATTGCGGCAGGCGATCATATCAAAACCCGCATAGCCTTCGGGACAAACAAGATCAAGTTTCTTGAAACGCATCATGATTTTGATCGTATTGCGTATCTCGTTGTTCGTATCTCGTTGGTCAAAATACTTTTCCAGTAAAGCATTTTCGATACCTTTTGTTTTCTCTTTAGTGTAAAACCCTCGTTTGGCAAATTCCAACTTGTCCTCAAGGATATCGGTTCCATGGACAAACGCGGGCAGGCCTTTAATGCTTTGCTTCTCGTAAATTTCTCTAATCATTATAGCCAGCGAGTATGTTTCCTCGCCGGTTGAACAGCCGGCGCTCCAGATACGCAGGGGAAGCTGCGCTACGTGGGATGTGGGACGTGAGACGTGGGACGTCCTACGTGCTATAATCTCCGGTAATACCTTCTCCATCACAATCTCCCAAATCTCTTTATCGCGAAAAAAGTCGGTTACACCGATGAAAAAATCGCTTATGAAACGCCAGTAAAGATGGTAGTCTTTGTCAATCATACGGATATATTCCCCCGTAGAGCTTGCCCCGTCAAACTGAAATCTCCGCTCAATACGGCGACTGAGCGTGGATTCTTTATACCCGCTTAAGTCGAACCCTTTATCACGTTTAATTTTGTCTACAATTAGCTCTAAATCGTTCATTTATCCTTAATTCTTACCTCTCGTTCCACCAGGATATCAGAGGTTAGGGTTCGTACCAGATGAAGAAAAGCGTAAACATAATCCCTAAAAGCGTTAGCAAGTTTCTTAACGGGGATGTTTTTAGAAGCTTTTTCTACGCCTTCCATAAGAATTTTACCGTTAGAGAACTCAAACACCTTCATAAAAGCATAATCTTCGCCGATTGTTTCGTTGCATCGTTTTATTATTTGTGCAATAACCGGCGAGCCCATAATTGTATTTATCTTTTCCAATATCAGCGTATTAAAAATGACGGGAGCCAGTACAAAAAAACCTTCGCGTTCCGCCTCGCCCGCTAAAGCGATTAAATAATTAATATAGTTTAAATCTAAAACTTTCCTTCCATATTTTTTGAGTTCGAATTGCTTAAATATAATTTCCATCCGCGCCAGGAATGAATCCGTTTCAAACGGCTTAAGCACAAAGTTATCCGCGCCTGCCTTGATAGCGTCGGATATTTTTTTTATATCTTTTCTATAAGTAAAAATAGTTATAGGTAAATCCGCGAAGCGCTCGTCAGCTTTTAGCGCCCGGCAAAGTTTGAGAGAGGCTTCGGTTATTTCAGGCTTATCGATATCCATTAAGATAATATCAAATTTATCTTTGGATACGGATGTCTGAACTTCTTGAAGGCTGTCTAAAGAGTTAACGTCATAGCCTTCTCCTTTAAGCCAGTCAATAAAAAGCCCGGCTTGTTCCTCGTCCGGTTCTATAAGCAGTATTTTCTTCATGGTCGTTCCTTAAAACCTTTAAACACGAATTTACACAAATTTTTTAATCACGAATTACCACGAATTTATTCGTGGTAATTTGTGTTTACTTAGTTAATTTCCTCAGATCTTCTTCCTCATACGCGCTCACTGAGCGGGCGGCGCCGGTCATAATGCTCTCTACACCTCTGAAAGGCTCAGTTACATGCATACCCTTATTATCAATATTATATTCCCTTATTTCTTTTTCATGCCAGCTTCCGCGCAGTTTAATTACCGTTAATCCCCTTCTCCTCTCACCGTGCATCTCCACGTATCTTAAAATAATAATGGCATCGGTGAGGGTGGAAATATGGGCTTCGGTAATGGATTCGCCCCCTAAGAGCGTCTTGGTAGTTGAGGTAAACATTCCGGCTATCTCTTTTAGCTTAGTATAGCTTGAAAGGCTTATAACAAATTCCCGGAAACTCCTTAAGGTCAAAACTCTTTCCATAGCCGAAAGTGAATCTATAACCAGCCGGTTAGGTTTAAATTCATCCATCTCTCTCTTTATGGAGATAAGATGGTCTTCCGGCCCCATGGACTCCGGATAACGGCAAATGATCTTAAGCAGGCCTTTTTTTACCCATTTATTCAGGTCCACACCCCAGCTCGTGCCGTTCCTGATAAGCTGTTCCCTGGATTCTTCATAAGCAAACAGGAGGCATTTCTCACCTTTACTGCAGCCTCCATTTACAAATAAAGAGGTCATCAGGGTCTTTCCCGTGCCGGTCGGGCCGGAAACAAGGATTATGGAATCCCTGAAAAACCCTCCGCCGGTCATCCTGTCTATGTCTTCGTTGCCGGATGTGATGCGCTTGGTAGAGGACTTCATAATCAACTCCATGCCAGACAGGGGCAGTATCTTGATACCGTCAGAGCTTATGGTAAACGGATATTCTCCTTTTTGATGCATTGTCCCGCGGAACTTTAAGATCTCGACTGTCCTGCGCCTTTTCTCTTCGCCTAAAACATTTCTTATTACAATAACATTATCTGAAACAAACTCCTCCACGCCAAAACGGGCGATATCTCCATACTCCTGCAGGCGCTCGCTTGATATTACAGTAGTTACGCCTTGTCTCTTTAATGCCGCGGCGATCCTGAACAATTCTCTTCTTATAATCCCTGTATCTTTATACTGCGGAAATAACGCTGTGATAGAATCAACGGCTACGCGCGTAGCCTTAACCTTTTTTATGGCGTAAAGTATCCTGGCTATTAACGCCCCGAAATCATATTCACCCACCTCGCTTTGTTCATCCGGTGAAGGAGAAGCGTCCACAAAGGCAAGTTTGCCTTTTTCCAGCAGGCTATTAAGATCCCAGCCTAAACTCTTCACATTTTTTATAATATCCCGCGGGGTCTCTTCAAAGGTAACAAAAACACCGGATTCATTATATTTTTTACACCCCTGCCACAAAAATTCAACAGCAAAAAGGGTCTTTCCAGAACCGGAGGTCCCGGAAAGAAGAGTGGTTCTCCCTTTAGGAATTCCCCCTTCAGATATGACTTCAAATCCTTCCACCCCGAAGTCGATCTTCTGTATCATAGAAACATCACTATTTTTTTTCTTTGACATTTAAACCCTCCTTTTTTTAGTATTTAGCGTATAGGCATTAGGAGTTAGGAGTTAGTAACTATCTCCTATCTCCTATACGCTACACCAGATCCAATCCCAGCAACACCTTCTCTCTATTACTCAAGTCCCCGATTATGCGCCTTATGGGCAGAGGGAGAACTCTGGAAAGCATCGGGGTTGCCAGTATTTTCTCCTCCTCCGCCAACTGAGGATTTTTCATTACATCGATTATTTTCAATTCATACATCCCTTTAAATTCATTTGCCAAAATATTCTCAAGGTTTTTTATCGCCTTGACGGAATTCGGCGTATTACCGGTCACGTAGAGCTTTAATACGTATTTTCTCCCCGCTTTCGCCTTATGCTCATCTGCCATTTAAATTTCCTCCTTTTTTTGAACACGGATATCCGTGTGTATCCGTGTGCTCCTTCAGGAGCGACGCGTATTGCGTCATCACTTTTAAAAGCACCATCCTCGATTCAAATGTTATTCTTTTGGTCTCCATGTCGCCGATAGTTTTTATTTGCGGAACCGCCTTTAAATGCATACTGATAATACCTTTGGGCGTTACGCCGCACTCTATTAACTTCCGGCAAAGTTCCTCTGCCAGAGACTCATCCAGCTCCAGATTTTTTGTCTTAACATAAGATTCAAGAATATTTACATACCTGAGTAATAAATCTTCCGCCATTGCTCCGGTTATTCTTTTATCAGGAATATCTTTATAACCCGCTAAATGTTTCAAGGTGCTCAGTTCCTTTTGCAACTGCTCATTATGATTGTGCTCCTCTTCCCTGGCCTTTTTTAATTCATTGTTCTTTTTTTCGAGTTCCTGCTTTGCCATAAAAAGCTTCTGCGAAGTTTCCTGCAGGTTGCGGTTAGTCTCCATTAATAGGTCTCGTTTTTTCTTCTTGTAGCGGATGTTCGCGGATATTGGGGGGACGCGAATTCCCGCGGATGGAATAATCGCGGATGTTCGCAGATAATCTTCGGCTATCCGCGTCTCAGATGTTCGCGGATTATTTCCCCCTGATTTTTTCATAAATTCTTCTCCTAATATCTAATTTGTTTGCCCCAAAATTAATCAATAACCCAAGTTTATACTCCGTGCATTTTAAGTAATAATATAGTTGATTTTCAAAGTATTTTGGCATTATAGGGACAGCTTTTACTTCTATAATAATTTTATCATCAACTATAAAATCGGGTTCATAAATTCCTACTTCTTCATCCTTAAAATATATTTTTAGCCTTTTCTTTCCCTCAAAATTTAACTTCCTTAGTTTAAATTCCTTTGATAACGCGTTATGGTAAACAGTCTCTTTGAATCCGGAACCTAAAGCGTTAAACACTTCAAAACATGCTCCTCGTATTTCATAGGTTAACTCTTCGTATACCACCAGCTTCTAGTCTCCAAATCCGCGAACATCCGCGTTTTCAAATCCGCGAGTATCCGCGTCCATCAGAACTTCGTCTTCACCGTAACAATCCCCGTCGCTATGGAAAATTCCACAGAACGTCCCTGCGAGCCGCCGACACATTCTCCTGCTACCGGAATACCATGTTTTTTTAAACCTTCTTTCGCGCTCGCGATATTTTTCTTGCCTATAGACTCATTGGGTTCAAAAGCGGCGAACATATTCGAGCCTCCGACAAGTTTGGCCTCCATATCTTCCTTCCTGGCGCCTTGCGCCTGCATTTTTTCTAACATCGCGTCTATTGCCATATCAACATATCTGGCATCCGGCGGTTTATCCCGCAAACGACGAGACGGCAGCATAGCGTGAGCTAAAGCGCCAATCTTACACTTCGCGTCATACAATGTTACAGCCACACACGAACCAATGCCTGAGGCGGCCAAAATGTCACCGCCTTTGCCTACCGCCATTTCGCCCATCTGAATTTCGAATATTGTTTCCATTTACACAAGCACATCCGTAATCGCCTTCATTTCCTCAAGTCCGAATAAAAGCGCCACGTAACCCTTAAGCGACGTTTTTTCAAAAACAAGGGCTATCTCAATCACCAGCGCCTCTTCCGCTCTTGAAGCAAATTCCGCGATAATTTGATCTACGACAGCTCTAAACATATCAAAACTAAATTGCGGAATGTGCTCGATAATTTTAATCTTAAGGGTATTGGAAAAAACCGTCAAAAAACTTCCGCAGACAATATTCCCCACCTCTTTGAGCGCCGATTTCTCCAGCTCGGTAAATTGATGAACCGCTCCCGTCCCTCTTTTTACCAGCGCGTCGGAAAGGGCATAAGCCGTTTTTTCCGGCAAGATTAACAATGACGCTCCTTTGATTTCGCCTGTAACCGGCAAGTAGATGCCGGCTACCAGCGACTCCGGTTCAATTCCCGAAAAAATACGCGTAACCTTTGTAACCCGCGCTTTAGAAGCCCGCACATTTACCTGCTCTCCTGTAAACTTGGATAACGCCCTGCCGGCGCTGAGCGCGGCCGCATCCGTCATTTCCTTTAATTTTACTTTATTTGGCATTATTTTCCTCCCTTTTCTTCGTCAACATCAAATTCCCCACATCCAATATCAACACCACTTCGCCGGAACCGACAATTGTGGAACCGGAAAAATAGCGGTTTTCTCTGACAAACTTATTTAACGGTTTAATCACTATCTCCTGCGTAGCCATCAAAGCATCCACTACCAGGCCCAGTTTCTCTCCGCCTTTTCTGATAATCACTATGGGTTGTTTCTCATCCGCGGAGACGCCCCCCCGACGCGGCGTCTCCGCGCCTCCAAACAAAACATCTAATCTGGTTATAGGAATATCCTCCTCATCCAAAACAATGGCTTCATAATTTAACATTCCTTTTATATCTTTTTTACTCACAGTAACTAATCTCGCTATATTCACCAAAGGAATGGCATAAGGTTTACCGGCGGCCTCGACAAAAAGCGTTTTTATAATAGCTAAGGTAAGAGGTATTTCTATCGTAAATGCCGCGCCTTTCTTCGGTTCGGATTCCACCATTACCTCGCCTCCGATTGATTCTATTTTGTTCTTTACTATGTTTAACCCCAGCCCTCTTCCGGAAACAGCGGTAACATGTTTAGTGGTGCTCACCCCGGAAAAAATCGAGTTTATCACCTCTTCCTTATCCGCCTGGCTGGATATAATCCCCTGCTTTAAGGCGGTATTTCTTATGTCTTCAATATCCAGCCCCGCGCCGTCATCGCTAACCCTGATGATGGCAAAACTCTTGGTTCGGCTCGCGCTTAACTTTATCTCGGCCGCGGGGGTTTTGCCTGCCCTTTGCCTGTCCTGCGGCGATTCTATGCCATGGTCAACGGCGTTCCTGATAAGATGCACCAGGCTTTCACCTATTTCATCCACCACGCTTCGGTCAAGCTCTATATCGCCTCCCTCTATTTGGAGATTTATCTCTTTTTTCTGTTGTCTGGCAAGGTCCCTGAGCATGCGCGGAAATCTATTGAATACAAACCCGATAGGCACCAACCTTGACTGCATAACATTGTATTGAATCTCACTGACAAGCCGTCCCAGACTGTCCACTGCCGCCGATAATTCCGGCTCGCGCAGTTGTTCCTTAATCCTGTCTAACCGCATTTTATTGATCAATAACTCTTCCACCAGATTCATCAGAAGATCAAGACGCTGAACTTTTACTTCTATGCTTTCGATCCTCGCGGCCGCGGACGGCTCGGATTCGTCTTTGATTCCTTCGGTTTCCGCGCCGCTAACCCGCCCTTCAGACGCCAGCAGACGCAGTCTCTGAACAAGGCCGGCGGCATCAAGTTCTTCCTTATCCTCTTTTATGCTCTTCAACGTCGATTCCAAAATATCGAAACATTCAAACAGGATATCAACGCACTTATCAGGTTTTATTTTCCCCTTTCTTAGCGCGTCCAGAACATCTTCTATGGCGTGGCACAAATCCTGAGTTTTATTGTAATTCATGGAAGCGGACATACTCTTTAAGGTATGCGCCGCGCGAAATATATCGTTTATGAAATTCAGTTTCTTAGGATTTTTCTCAAACCCAAGGAGAGCGTTGTTCATCGCGCCCACATGCTCTTTGGCTTCGCTTAAATATAGGTCTTTGTATTTGGTTAGTTCATTCATAGTTCATACAAGCTCCATTATTTCATCGGCTATTCTTTCCACCGGCAAAACTTTGTCCGCCAGTCCCGCGTCAATAACCTCCTTAGGCATTCCGAATATCAATGACGATTCATCCTGGACAAGCGTTGCACCGCCGCATGCCTTTATCGCTCTCATACCCTGCAGTCCGTCGCGCCCCATACCGGTTAATATAATTCCGATAGTGTTTTCTTTGTAAGCGGCGGCGGCAGATTCCATAGTTATATCTATTGAAGGACTTAACGCGGATTTTCGCGGATTTTCAATGCGGATCTTCGCGGATAATCTGCGATTATCCGTGTTTTTATCCGCGACTATCCGCGTCTCAAATCCCGCGGGCGCGAAATAAATCGTGCCGGCCCGGAGCGTCTCCTTATCTTCGGCAACCTTTACTTCCAAATCACACGCCTTCCTCAAATGTTCAGTGAGGCTTTCGGTAAAAAATAAACTTGGCGCGTGCTGAACGATAATTACCGGCAATACCAGATTCACCGGCAGGGAGGACAAAACCTTCTCCAGTGTCTGCGGCCCGCCGGTGGATGCGCCGATAACTATAATTCGTCGTTTAGAGTTCGTAGTTCGTAGTTCATAGTTCGTAGTTCGTTGCGCCTCTTTTCTGATGAGCGGCTTAATATTTGCCAAGCGAACGCGAGACGCAATCTTAACCTGCTTTATGAGTTCGTGTTTGACGCTTTCTATATCCAGTGACATTTCACCCGACGGCTTGAGGACAAAACTAACCGCTCCAGCGTTAAGGCATTTCATAGTAATATCCGCGTCTTTTTTACTGTAGGCGGAAAGGATAACTACCGGAGTAGGATATTTCGCCATTATATGTTCCAACGTAGTTAAACCATCCCAGCCGGGCATCGCTAAATCGAGGGTGATGCAATCGGGCTTTATTTTAGGTATTTTTTTTATAGCATCCTCTCCGTCTTTCGCTGTCCCAATTACTTCAATTTCAGGATCAGAATTAAGCATATCCGGTATAAGGGACCTCATAAACAGAGAGTCGTCGATAACTAAAACTTTACACATGTTTCTCCACCGTATTAACAACCTTTTCTCTATCGAAAGGTTTGATAATATAATCGACGGCGCCGGATTTCTTGCATTCTTCAATGATTGAATCCTGTCCCACGGCGGTAACCATTATGATTTTTGCCTTAGGCATGGTTTTTATAGTATTCTTCAAAACACTTATACCTTCCTCTTCCCCTTCCGGCATAATGACATCAAGCAAAATCAAATCCGGTTTTTCTTCTTTAATCATTTTTTTTGCCGTAGAGCCTGATTCCGCTTCCACTATCTGATATTTGTCAGACAAAATATCTTTGAGTATCTTGCGCATAAACATCGAGTCGTCAACGATTAAAATCTTTTTAGGCATTTACTTCCTCCTCCTTTTTAAAACACGGATTAACGCTGATTTCTTAATCACAGATACACGCGGATATCCGTATTTCTAATAATTCTTTTTCCCTAACGCCAAAATTTCTTCTTTAAACCTTTTAGCCTTTTCCTCTTTCGCTTTTTCACTGGATTCCCGCCGAAGTTTACCCTCGAGAAGTCGGGGGCGGGAATGACAATATGACTGTCATTTCGACCAAAGGGAGAAATCTTTCCTCCCGTAGGGGCGTGATTTATCACGCCCTGATTTCTGGGCGCAATAAATTGCGCCCCTACAACAGATTCCTCGCTCCCGCTCGGAATGACAACATCCCATTTAATTGTCAATGCTTGCGGACACTGCCCTTCTTCGCGCTTTTGGCGGCAGGCTCCAGTGTTTCTTGCTCCTCCGCAGCTTTATCCTCCACTTTAACAGTCTGCCGGCGCTTTAACCGAATCTGGCTTAACTTTTCCAGTTCGTCTTCCGAGAGCACCTTAGTCAAATCGAGCATGATAATCAGACGATTCTCAATAGTCAGTATGCCGCTTATATATACCCTGTCTATTTTAGTTACAAGCTCCGGCGTGGTTTTAATCTCTGACTCCGAAATTCTCAGGACTTCAGTAACCTCGTCAACCATAAGCCCGAATAGACTTTTCTCTTGTTCCGTCATCACTATGTGTTTTTCTTTCACACCCTTTTTTGCAGGCAGAAAAAAACGGTTCTTCAGGTCAATTACTACCGCGATCTCGCCCCTTATATTTGTCACCCCTTTGATGAAATCCGGAGAATCCGGTATCGGAGTAACCGCTCCCCTTCTGACAATCTCTCTAACCTGGCCTATATCAGCGCCGAATTCCTCATCTCCCAGGTTAAAGACAATCATCTGGACAATTTTGCCTTCCGGCTGGTGCCGGACTTCTTTCCCTCTGGAAAATTTATCTTTTTCGTCCATATCACGGCCCCCCTGTTTCAAACTCTAAATTCTAAACTCCATGCTGTCATTTCGATCGTACAACATTGTCATTTCGACCGAAGGGAGAAATCTTTCTTCCGTAGGGGCGTGATTTATCACGCCCTGATTTCTGGGCGCAATAAATTGCGCCCCTACAACAGATTCCTCGCTCCCGCTCGGAATGACAGATTATTTATTTCTTCCCTTTTTTTTCTGTCCCCGCTCTTCCTGTTCTTTCCATTGTTCTTCTTATCCCTCATCCTCGCCGTCTATCTCATCCTCTGTATCCGCGGCGGACACCTTAAATCTTCTTAACGCGGTTCTTAATTCCTCCGCCAGGGTTGACAAGTTTTGCGCCGATGCGGCCATCTGCTGCATTGCCGACGTCTGCTGTTGGATTGACGTAGACATCTGGCTCGAACCCACTGCCGCCTGCTCGCTGGTTGCGGCTATCTCTTCTATCGTCTTGGCTACCTGCTGGGCGCCGCCAGCCTGCTGAGTAGTTGCGGAGGAAATCTCCTGCGCCTTCGCTGTGATTTCCTGAGCGCCTACGCCAATCTGGTCCAGGATAGAAAGCGCCTGATTAACGATGTCAATACTTTCTGTAACCTGCTGGGTCCCGGTAGTCATGCTTCCCACCACCTCTGTAGTGGACTCGCCTATCACGCCGACCATCTGTTCGATTTGTGTGGCGGCATTCTTGGTCCCTTCCGCCAGTTTTCTGATTTCATCCGCCACAACCGCAAAACCGCGGCCTGCCTCTCCGGCGTGAGCCGCCTCAATCGCCGCGTTTAGCGCCAACAAGTTCGTCTGGTCGGCAATATCCTTGGTTGTGCCAACAATTACTGTAATTTCCTTCGCCCGCTTATCAAGCTCTTTTACCGTAGCGGTATTCCCTTTTACAATATCGTCTATGCTCTTAAGCCTGTTCGCCGCTTGTTTTCCCGCTTCACTCCCTTTTTGGGCAAGCTTGGCCGCTTCCTGAGTAACCTCCGCCGCCGATCTGGCGTTCGTAGCTCCTTGTTGTATGGAATTGGAAAGATCAGCCACAATCTTTGTACTTCCTTCCAATTTCTTGGATTGGTCTTTTGCCCCCTCAGCTATACCTTGAGTAGTTTTTGCCGCCTGCGCCAGGGCGCTATTGACCTGCTGTGATGAAGTCGCCAGCTGGCCCGATGAACGCGATACCTTTGTCGAACTGCCCATTGCCAGCCGGATGAGCGCGCCAAGGTTATCAAACGACTTATTGAGCGCGTCAGCCAATGTCTTAATGTCACCTCTTGTTTCAATGGACACTCTTTGCGAGATATCACCTTTAGACAAGGCAATACCCAGCCTGATTACTTCCTGAACCGGCGTGGCGATTGAATTGATAAGATTATTGAGCGTATCCACAATGTCTTTCCAACTGCCCTTAACGCCTTCTACTTTCGCGCGTTCGGTCAGTTTCCCTTCCGCGCCGGCTACCTGCGCGACTCGGGACACTTCACCGGCCAGGCGGTTTAAATTGTCAACCATGTTGTTAAGGGTCTCTTTTAATTCTAATATCTCACCTTGAACTTCGACAGTTATCTTTTGTGTTAAGTCGCCGTTGGCAATAGCAGTCCCTACCTTAGCAATATTCCGGACTTGATTGGTAAGGTTTGCCGCCATAGTATTGACATTATCAGTCAAATCTTTCCATGTGCCGGCTACACCCTCTACCTTTGCCTGCCCGCCTAACTTGCCTTCAGTGCCGACTTCTTTGGCAACACGGGTAACCTCACTTCCAAACGAATTAAGGCTGTCCACCATCTTGTTGATGGTGTCTTTGAGCTGGAGTATTTCTCCCTGTGCCTCGACAGTGATCTTTTGCGACAGGTCCCCTTTAGCTACCGCGGTCGTAACATTGGCAATATTACGCACCTGGCTTGTAAGGTTATTTGCCATGGTATTAACATTATCAGTCAAATCTTTCCATGTGCCGGCGACACCTTCCACCTTTGCCTGTCCGCCAAGTTTTCCTTCAGTGCCGACCTCTTTGGCTACACGAGTAACCTCGCTTCCAAACGCATTAAGACTATCCACCATTTTGTTAATGGTGTCTTTTAACTCCAGTATTTCACCCTTCGCCTCGACTGTAATCTTTTGTTTTAGGTCCCCATTGGCTACCGCGGTCGTAACATTGGCAATATTACGCACCTGGCTTGTAAGGTTATTTGCCATGGTATTAACATTATCGGTTAAATCTTTCCATGTGCCGGCGACACCCTCCACCTTCGCCTGTCCGCCAAGTTTTCCTTCAGTGCCGACCTCGCGCGCTACACGGGTAACCTCGCTTCCAAACATATTCAAGCTATCCACCATCTTGTTAATGGTGTTTTTTAATTCCAGTATTTCACCTTTTGCCTCGACTGTAATCTTTTGTTTTAGATCCCCATTGGCTACCGCGGTTGTGACGGTGGCGATGTTCCTCACCTGAGTTGTCAGATTCGCGGCGAGCACATTAACATTATCTGTAAGGTCTTTCCAAATACCGGCTACGCCGGGAACGGTTCCTTGGCCGCCTAACTTCCCTTCGGTGCCCACTTCTTTTGCCACGCGGGTAACCTCATTGGCAAATGTCTTCAAACTGCCAACCATCTGATTTATTGTATCTTTTAACTGGAGTATCTCGCCCTGCGCTTCAACTGTAATCTTTTGCGACAGGTCCCCTTTGGCAACCGCGGTTGTAACCGTAGCGATATTCCTCACCTGGGTCGTAAGGTTATTGGCCATAGTGTTAACGTTGTCGGTCAAATCCTTCCATGTCCCCGCTACGCCAGAGACTTTTGCCTGACCGCCGAGCTTTCCTTCAGTGCCTACTTCCCTCGCCACGCGCGTGACTTCGTTTCCAAAGGCATTGAGATTATCCACCATTTTATTTATTGTGTTTTTAAGCTGTAATACTTCTCCCGCCACTTCGACTGTAATCTTCTGTGATAGATCTCCATTGGCGACCGCGGTTGTAACCGTAGCGATATTACGTACCTGACTGGTAAGATTAGCCGCTAAAGTGTTGACATTATCAGTCAAACTTTTCCAGATTCCGGCTACACCTGGCACGCTTGCCTGTCCGCCTAATTTGCCTTCGATTCCTACTTCTTTGGCAACCCGGGTAACTTCGCTTCCGAACGCAGTAAGGTTATCCACCATCCTATTAACAGTTTCTTTTACCTGCAGTATCTCACCCTGCGCTTCTGCGGTTATTTTCTGTGTCAAATCGCCGTTGGCAATACCGGTGGCAACGGCGGCGATGTTACGCACCTGGTTGGTAAGGTTATTGGCCATAGTGTTGACGTTATCGGTCAGTTCCCTCCATGTTCCTGTAACGCCTTCTACCTTTGCCTGCCCGCCTAACTTACCTTCAGTGCCGACTTCTTTGGCAACACGGGTAACCTCGCCTCCAAAACGATTAAGAAGATCAACCATCCCATTATAGGATTCTGCCAGCTCCCCAAAAATATCTTCATTGTGCCTTCTGAGCTTTTTAGTCAAATCGCCCTTGCGCACCGCTTCCATCGCCTCTAAAAGTTCCCTTAATTGCTCTTCAGCTCCTTCAGCAAATTTTCCTTCTCTTTCGACAATACCTGTTTTTTCTTCTCCTCCGCCAAATAAAGCTTTCTTACTTGGCCCTCTTTCCGGCTTTGTCATAGTCATTCCTCCTTTGGTTACGTCCAGTTCTGTCATTCTCGCGAAACTTGTCCTCTTATCTCCCTCGCAATCCTCTTATACGCCCTTCCCACATTGCTAAACGGCGCGTAACGCGAAATCGGCATCCCTTTCATCTGCGCTTTGTAAACCTTTATGGAAAACGGTATCGTAAAAATATTTACGCTTGAAATATTGTTTTCTTTTAAAAATTCTTTCAACAATTTTTTAAGCTCTGCTGTCGGACATTTATCAAATATGGATGCCGGATATTTCCTTAAAAGTATCATCATAACATTTACTTCAATCCCAAGCTCTTCCTGAAGATTTATGATAAGAGTCTTTAAAGTCTCCATAGTTTCATACGCAAATACACCCGTGTCCAGAGGTATAATTATATTTTCGCAGGCAACAATCCCGTTAATCATAAGAAGCGTTGAACCAGGCGGAACGTCTATCAGAATATAATCAAAATGCCTTTGTATGCCGCTCAATTTTTCTTTTAGTATATTTACATTATCAACCTGGCCGGTCATATTGATTTCCGCGGTCAATAAATTTAGAGACGAAGGCGCCAAATAAATTCCCGCGTCTGTCTCCAGGATTATATCTTCCATATCCTTCCGGCCAAAAAGCGCGTCATAAATTGAGCCATCGCATGTATTTTTATCGACACCCAGCCCCGCCGTGGCATTCCCCTGAGGGTCTAAATCCACAACCAGCACTTTTTTCTTCATATTTACCAGCCACCCCGCGATATTCAAACACGACGTTGTTTTTCCCGTCCCGCCCTTATGGTGGACGAAAGCGATGGTGTTAGTATTCTCCGCTTCATCAGCCTTATCTTTCCTGAACAAAACCTTCACTAAGTCTCCTAAAAACAAAAAACCCCGGCGCTATGTTTTTTACATTCAAAACATAGTGCCGGGGCAATATTTAAAAATAAAATTATCTTTACTGTCTGTCTGTCTGTCTGTCTGTCTGTCTGTCTGTCTGTCTGTCTGTCTGTCTGTCTGTCTGTCTGTCTGTCTGTCTGTCTGTCTGTCTGTCTGTCTGTTCAAT
>JBDROR010000071.1:0-5622 GCA_043809805.1 bacterium | reverse complement strand
GAAATGAAAGAGGGCAGCCACGCAGGACTGCCCCTACAGAAACGAAATACGAATTTAGGGTTTTGCCCCTTGAGCAAGAGCATCCTTCCGGCTCAAATTAATTCTTCCCTGACTGTCAATTTCTATTACCTTAACTAAAATCTCTTCGCCCTCTTTAACAACATCTTCAACACTTTTCACATGATAATCCGCTAATTGCGAAACATGAACCAGCCCTTCTTTCCCGGGTAGAATCTCCACAAAAGCGCCAAAATTAACAATTCTCATCACTTTTCCATTATATATCTCACCAACTGTTACATCACGGGTAAGGTATTCAACCATGTCCTGCGCCATTTTCGCGGATTCCACACTCACAGACGCTATATAAACCTGGCCAGAATCTTTTATGTTTATTTCTACTCCAGTTTGTTCAATAATCCCCCTGATAATTTTCCCGCCAGGCCCGATAACATCTTTTATCTTCGCCGGATCGATCTGCATTATTACTATCCTTGGCGCGTAATTGGAGATATCAAGCCGCGGAATGGAAATAACTTCTTCCATTTTCCCAAGTATAAATAATCTTCCTTCTTTTGCCTGGCTCAGCGCGTTTTTCATAATATTTTCATCGAGACCGTCGATTTTTATATCCATTTGTAATGCCGTTATGCCTTTCCTTGTCCCTGCGACTTTAAAATCCATATCTCCAAGATGGTCTTCCTGCCCGAGAATATCTGAAAGAACCGCCACTTTATTTCCTTCTTTAATCAATCCCATTGCTATACCTGCCACCGACGACTTAATTGGAACACCCGCGTCCATAAGACCTAAAGTTCCCGCGCACACAGTGGCCATTGACGAAGAACCGTTTGATTCCAAAATCTCCGATACAATTCTTATTGTGTAAGGAAATTTATCCGCACCAGGCAAAACAGATTTAAGAGATTTATACGCCAACGAGCCATGCCCAATCTCTCGTCTTCCCGGACCAAAAAATCTTCCTACTTCGCCCACGCTAAAAGAAGGAAAATTATAATGAAGCATAAATGACTCGGTATATTCCCCCTCAAGAGCATCTATTCTCTGTTCATCTTGCGTTGTCCCAAGCGTAACCACTGATAAACTTTGAGTTTGGCCTCGCGTAAAAAGACTTGAGCCATGAGTCCTCGGCAGAACAGAAACCTCGCAGGTTATCGGACGAATGTCTCTTAAGGAACGTCCATCTGACCTTTTTCCATCATTCAAAATTTTATTTCTGACTATATTTTTTTCTATATCTTCAAGAATATTTTTTATTATCAATGCGCAGTTTTCATCTTCACTAAATCCGGATTTAAAATTCTCCACAACTTCTTTCCCCAGATTAGATAAATTTTCTTTCATAAGATTTTTATCAGAGGTATCAAGTGCCTTTTCCATTTTTCCCCGCGCGAAATTATCTATCTTTGTTTTAAAATCTTCCGGCATTGAAAAAATGGTTATATCCTTTTTAGGTTTGGCCAATCCCATGGCAAATTCTTCCTGAAACTTTATTATCTCGGAAATAAAAGGTTTCGCGAAATTTATCGCGTCAATAATCACCTCTTCTCCCACCTCATTCGCTTCAGCCTCTATCATCAAAATGGAATCTTTCTTGCCAACAACAACAATATTTAAACTGCTTTGCTTCATTTCATCATAAGAAGGATTCAAAACAAACTGATCATTAATCATTCCAACTCTTACGGCGCCAACCGGCCCGTGGAAAGGAATGTCTGAAAATGTAAGCGCGGCCGAAGCGCCGATAATAGACAACACATCCGGCGGATTAACCACATCCGCAGAAAGAACCATAGAAACAATCTGCACATCATTTTTAAACCCTTTTGGGAAAAGCGGGCGAAGCGGCCTGTCAATTAAACGGCTTGTAAGTATCTCTCTTGTAGCCGGACGGCCTTCCCGTTTAAAAAAACCACCAGGTATCTTACCAGCGGCATAAGCCTTTTCCCTGTATTCAACTGTCAAAGGGAAAAAATCTATATCCTTTCTCGCTTCACTTGCCATCACAGCTGTAGTTAAAAGAACAGTATCCCCATAAGTAACCCACGCGGCGCCATTAGCCTGTTTGGCCAAACGCCCGGTTTCAATAATTAATTTCTTACTACCCAATTCCAATTCCATTTTTTTCACCTATAAATCTCCTTTCGTTCTATTGTGTCATTCCCGAGATCATCCTTCTGTCATTCCCGCGCAAGCGGGAATCCATGATCGTCTAAAAAATGTCTGGATTCCCGCCTTCGCGGGAACGACAAAACTGTTCTTATTTTCTGATACTTAGTTTATTAATAACATCCTGATACTTGGCGCAATCCTTTTGCTGCAAATAATTTAATAATCTTCTCCGTTGACCGACTATTTTTAAAAGGCCGCGCCTTGAATGATGATCTTTAATATGGGCTTTAAAATGTTCAGTCAACTCATTTACTCTCCGAGTCAACAAAGCAATTTGAACCTCAACAGATCCAGTATCCTTGTCATGCTTTTTAAATTTTTCAACAATTTCTTTTTTTGTTTCTTTGGTTAGCGGCATAAAAACACCTCCTTCTTATGTATATTTCTCCACTTCATTAACAACTTTTTCTACAACAGCATCCACATCGCCTAAAATTACGCAACCGGCCGCACGGAAATGTCCGCCTCCTCCAAACGCGCCTGCAATCTTATTGACATCTAAACCCTCTTTGGAACGAAAACTTACTTTAGTTACCAACTGATTTTTATCATTTGTAAATTCCCTGAAGAAAAGAGAAACCTTTACCCCTTTTATCATCTGGACATAGTTTATAAAACCCTCTGTTTCCCCGCTGGTAAGACTGGAAAGATCATAATCATTTTGCTTTATCTTCATCCACGCGATTTTACCTGTACTATTTATCTCTACACTTGATAATGCCGATCCTAAAAGTTTTATTGTGATTATATTAAAAATTTCATATATTTCTTCATAAATTTTATTGGGAATAAGCCCGTATTCCATAAGATCGGCCACTACACGGTGGCTTTTAGAATCCGTATTCAAATAATTGAATGAACCTGTGTCGGTTAAAATTCCTGTATAAAGACACTCCGCGATATCCCTATCTATCTTTCCGTTTAAAAGAACAATTAAATCATAAATAATAACAGCTGTAGCCGACGCGTCCTGATTTAAATAACACAACTTTCCAAATCCATTGTTGCTGACATGATGATCAAGATTTATTATGAAAGGAACTTTTTCTAACGCCTTATTAACTACGTCTCCTAAGCGGGTTTCATCACTCGCGTCCAAAACCACAGCAATATCAAATTTTTCCGAAGGAGAAATTTCATTCTTTATTTTTTCATTTCCCCAAAGAAATTTATACATATCCGGAACCGGATGCTGATTTAAAATGGTTATCTTTTTACCAAAATTTTCCAAAACTTTCGCAAGCGCCAATTGAGAACCGACAGAATCACCGTCGGGATTAATATGGCTTACTATTAAAAAATTATCGCTTTTTTTAATTGTTTCAGCAATGGCTGTCAATTCCTTCACCCCGTTCTTCCTTTCTCAAGTTATTTTTAACCCAAATTGCCATTTCGACCAACTATTTGTCATTTCGACCGAAGGGAGAAATCTTTCCCCATGTTATTCCGACGATATCTCTTCTCCCCGGGAGATTTTCTCCATTAATTCCAAAATACGCGAGCCATTCTCAACGGAATTATCTAATTCAAAAATAATGTGAGGAATATGCCTTAAATTCAATCTCTCTTTAATTTCATGATGAATAAATCCGGCCGCGTTTTTTAGCCCTTTAATTGTTTTCTTTTGCTTTTCTTCATCTGCAAAAACACTAACAAAAACCTTCGCCTCACGGAGATCCGGACTAGTTTTAACCTCCAGAACCGAAACAAATCCTACCCTTGGATCTTTTAAATCCCTCTGGATAATATTGCCAATTTCTTCGCGCAAAAGCGAATTGATTTTTTCAAGCCTTATAGATTTCATTTTTATAAAATCCCCCTAAATCCCCCTTTTACAAAGGGGGAATAAAAGGGGGATTTGCAATTACAGTTCCTGCTCCATCTCTTCTTTAATATAAAACTCAAGAATATCGTTTTGCTTAATATCATTATAATTTTCGAGGCCCAAACCGCACTCATATCCGACAGAAACCTCTTTCACATCATCCTTAAATCTTTTCAAAGACGAAATTTTTCCTTCAAATACGACAATATTATCTCTAAGCAATCTGATAAAAGAAGACCTTATAACTTTACCATCAGTCAAATATATTCCCGCTATATTCCCTTTTGGGATACGAAATACCTCTCTAATCTCTGCCCTGCCTGAAACTACTTCTTTAAATGTCGGATCTAATAATCCCACCATCGCTTTACGAACATCATCAATAACTTCATATATAATTCTATAAAGCCTTATATCAATACCTTCTCTTGCCGCCAAATCATTAACTTTTGGTTCCGGCCGAACGGTAAATCCTATAATGATCGCATTCGATGCCGATGCCAACAAAACATCGCTTTCTGTAATTGCTCCCACCCCGCTATGGATAACATTAAGTTTAACCTTTGGCGTAGAAAGCTGCTCCAATACCCCTTGCAAAGCCTCAATCGAACCATGGACATCTGCTTTAATTACAATATTAAGCCCTTTCATGTCCCCATGCTGGATATTACTGTATATATCACCCAATTTAATATGCCCTTTTTCTCCCAAGCCTTTTTCACGATTCATCTCCTTGCGCTTTATCCCTATCTGACGGGCTGTTTTTTCATCACCTACGACATAAAACAAATCCCCTGCTTGAGGCAATTCCGAAATTCCCATTATCTGCACGGGCGATGAAGGCCCAACTTCTTTCAATCGCTTCCCCCAATCGGAAACCAACGCCTTAATTTTTCCAAAACAATGTCCGCTAATAAACGGATCGCCAACATGAAGCGTTCCTTGCTGGATAAGAACAGTGGCAACAACACCCCGCTTTTTATCCATTGACGCTTCAATTATTGTCCCTTTAGCGGGACGATCCGGATTGGCTTTTAGCTCCAGCATCTCTGACTGAAGAAGAATCATCTCCAATAAATTTGAAATACCTTTTTTCATCAAGGCTGAAACTTCCACAAAAATCGTATTTCCGCCCCATTCTTCAGGGGCAAGGCCGTAATCGCTAAGCTGCTGCTTTACACGCGTAGTATTAGCCTCTTTTTTATCCACCTTATTAACAGCCACAATTATCGGCACATTAGCCGCTTTGGCATGATCAACAGCTTCTTTTGTCTGGGGCATAACTCCATCATCCGCGGCAACAACTAAAACAACAATATCAGTAACCTTTGCTCCCCTCGCGCGCATCGCGGTAAATGCCACATGTCCGGGTGTATCACGAAAAACTATAGTACCCTTATCCAAGTTCACATGATATGCCCCGATATGCTGGGTAATACCTCCAGATTCCCGATCGACAACATTCGTTTTTCTAATAGCATCAAGAAGTTTCGTTTTACCGTGATCAACATGTCCCATAATCGTTACAATTGGCGACCTCGGTTTTAATTTTGCAGGATCCTCTTTTTCTTCTTTAACAACAATTGCTTCTCCAAAAAGAGGAG
>JBDROR010000070.1:0-2235 GCA_043809805.1 bacterium | reverse complement strand
TTTTTTCAGGAAGAACGACCCCCATATTTCCGCAAACCGGCTCTAAAATTACCCCTGCAACTTGTTTATGAATGCGGGCAAGAACGGAATTTACTTTACTAGTGTCATTATATGGTAAAACAATAGTATTTTTTATCAAATCATCCGGGACTCCCTGGCTTGTAGGAACTCCAAACGTACTTGCCCCACTGCCGGCTTTTACCAGAAGACAATCGCTATGGCCATGATAGCAGCCTTCAAATTTAATAATCTTATCTTTACCGGTATAACTCCTTGCTAATCTAATCGCGCTCATCGTTGCTTCCGTCCCGGAATTCACAAGACGCAGCATCTGTATCCCGGCAAATGACTGTTTTATAATTTTTGCCAATTCTATCTCAGCTTCGGTTGGAGCTCCAAAACTTAAACCTTTCATTAAACTGCTTCGGAGAGCATTAATAACTTCTTTGTTGGAATGTCCTAAAATTAACGGTCCCCAGCTTAAAACATAATCTATATAGAAATTTTCATCAACATCATAAATACGGGAACCTTTTCCTTTCTTTATAAATACGGGATTGCCTCCAACTGCCCCAAACGCGCGAACCGGACTATTTACACCTGCAGGCATTAATCTTAACGCTTTTTTATATAAGGCATTTGATTTACTTCTTTTTCTCAATTAGTTCCCCGCCTTCCTGAAATTTCAATATTTTCCGGCTGATAAAAAAATTTCTCACAAAACATGTTTTTTATCATTTCAAATTCTACAAGCCATCAACCATCAGGCAACAATTACCTACACCTTATATTTCAGGCTTATCTTTTTGAGCTCTTTCTTTGTAAATAGCATTTTATAATCTTTTATGCCGCTTTCACTGGAAATACCTTTTATAACTTCAATACAGTCTTTTTTTGAACAGCCGTGAATCATTGTGTAAAAATTATACGGCCATTTCATGCAGGCTCTTCTCAAATAACAGTGACTTACTTGCTGTTTATTTACGGAAATCTCCGTCATTTGAGTAATAATGCTTTCAGGGACTTTCCATACGCACATACAATTTTTCTTTAATCCGATTCTATAGTGATTAAGAATACCCCCGATTCTCCTGATATACCCGGCGTTTTTCAAAATTATTATTTCCCTTGCGATCCTGTCCTCATCTATCTTCAGCTTTTTTGATAACGCTGAATAAGGAGAACTTTCAACAGGCAAATCATTTTGTAAAAACTCTAAAATTTTCTTTTGAATCCCGGTTAACATAAAACTAAAAATAAGGTTATTATTCTAAAAACAAAACTCTGTGTTTAATTTAAACATTTTTTTCGAGGGTAAAATCAGAATATCTGCTATGCCTTTATTATTTTTTAGCCTTTGTATGAAATTATCGATTTCTTTTTTTGTTTTAGCGCTGAATGTAAACCAGACATTATATTCGGAATCTCTTAAATAGTTATGTGATACATTATCTGAACGGTTCACAAAAGATGTCACATCATAAACTTTTTCTTCCGGCACACAAGCCCCGATTAAAACACTTTTATACCCCAGGTGTCTCGGAGAAACAATCCCTCCTATCCGGCGTATATATCCTTTTTGCTTTAATTTTTTAATTTTCAGAAGTAAATATTCCTCGCTCATTCCTAAGCGCCGGGCCATAGCCTGATACGGCCTTTTAACACAGGGGAAGTTAGACTGCAGTGTCTTCAGTATTAATTTTTCCTTCTGGTTCATAAATACAATTCAAATCCTCAGACATGAAATCTCCACCGGATTGGTAAAACGCGGCAGCCCGGCAGCCGGAACATATTGTTTTAAACTCACATATTCCGCACTTTCCGTTAAATTGCATGCTGCGCAATTTTTTTAACACTTCATTTTCCTTCCATATTTTAACAAAACCTTCTTTTCGAATATTACCTAAGGTAATAGGCATATAAGGACAGGGATGTACACGGCCATCCGGCAGCACACACGCGTAACTTATTCCGGCAAGACACCCCTTTTTAAAACGCACATCAATATTTTTTTCCCGGGCAATGCGCATGAATTGCGGAGCGCACACAGGTTTCACCTCCAGCCCAACGCTGCTTTGCTTGTATAAAATTTTTTCAATAAGCGACTCATATTCCAGCGAGGAAGGAATTAAAGCGTCAATATCCCTGCCTCTGCCTGTAGGAACAAGAAAAAAAATATGGTGAGCTTTTGCCCCTATTTCCTGCGCTAAATCAGTAATTAGCAGAATTTCACTG
>JBDROR010000069.1:0-18447 GCA_043809805.1 bacterium | reverse complement strand
GTAATCCCCAAACACATGTTTAATAACAACTGTCTCTATTGTATCATTAGTCAAAGTCGCATTCGCGTAAGCCTGTATATATTCTATTTCGGATGAAGACACTTTCGCGTCATCCAGCGCGCCTTTTATTGCGCGAAACGCGCCGCTTCCCCCAGGTTCATAAGCTATCATATGATAGGCATCGCAGGCTGAGGCATAACCCAGTATTTCCGCATAAATTTTCGCGTTGCGATGAATGGCACAGCCAAGTTCTTCTAAAATCAATATCCCGGCGCCTTCCCCCAAAATAATTCCATCTCTGTTAATATCAAAAGGCTTTGGGGTCCCATCCATTTTTTGGGACATAATACGGGAAAGGCAAAACGCGCTGAAGATTGTAGGATATAAAGGCGCATCAGCTCCCCCAGCTGCCATAACATCCGCCATACCGCTTCGAATCATATAAGAGGCAAAACCTATCGCATCAAAAGATGAAGTGCAGGCGTTGGAGATGGTATAACTCGGCCCTTTCGCCTTTAAGTGTATTGACATCTGGCTTGAGGCCGCGTTTGGAAACGCGGCTGACGCGGTAAAGGGATTCATTCTTGATGCGCCTTTTTCCATTAAAATACCGTGTTGTTCCAATGCAAAAATCAAACCGCCCAGTGTCGTTCCAACCGACACACCAAATCTTTCAGAATCTAATCCATTATGATAAATTCCCGAATCCTCCGCGGCCATGCATGCCGCATTAACGGCATACTGTGTCGCAAGGTCTGTTCTCAACACTGCCTTAGGATCCATATACCATTTGGAATCAAAATTTTTTACTTCTCCCGCAACCTTTGTTGGAAAATCTGCAGTGTCAAAACGGGTTATCCTCCCTATTCCGGATTTTCCCGCTTCGACATTTGTCCAAAAATCTTCTTTACCTGTACCGCAAGGAGAAATAACGCCTAATCCTGTTATTACTACTCTCCTATGCATTTACCCCCCCTCCATGCAAATTATACGCAATACAAAAAAAGCGTTTCCTACGGCAATATTTTTTTACCTATAAATCCCCATTTAATCCCCCTTTTTCAAAGGGGGAAATAGGGGAATTTTCATTAAATTCTTTTAATTGCGGCAGTTCGCTTAAATCCTTCAACCCGAAATAAACCATAAATTCATCCGTTGTCCCATATTGAAGCGGACGGCCGGGCTGATCAGAACGGCCAACAATTTTAATCAGATTTTTTTCTAATAACGTATGCAAAGCCCATTCAACATTAACTCCTCTGATTGCCTCAATTTCAACCCGCATAGCCGGCTGTTTATACGCAATTATTGACAGTGTTTCCAATGCGGAACGCGATAAACGAAAATGAAGTTTTGTGTTAAATAACCTCTTTACCCATGGAGCATATTCCCGCCTGGTATTAATCCTGTAACCACCGGCAATTTCTACAACCTGTATGCCCCTGTCTTCCTTCTCATATTCATCCTGTAATTGGTTTATCAGCATCCTGATGGCATGCGTATCAACCACACCAAGAATCTCTTCTAATCTTTTTAATTCCAAAGGCTGAGGGGATACAAAAAGAAGGCATTCAATAATAGCTTTTAACTCTTTCGGTTCCATAATTTTATTTCACCAAAAATTCCATGCTGACAGCTCTGAATCTCCCGCTCTTTTATTAATTCAAGAATAGCAACAAATGTAACAATAACTTCAAGTTTATTCCTGCAAGCGTTCATAACTTCTGAAAAATAAAATCCCGAACCGGTATTAAGCAGCTTTTTTATTTCTCTGATTTTATCAGCTACGGTAAATTCCTCGACTATTATCTCCTGGAAAGTCTGTTCCTCTACATTTTTTATCGCGTCTTTAAACGCGGATAAAAGGTCGAAAAGCGTAGCTTCCACAAATTCATTTTCTTCTTGCTGATTAATCTCCGGAACCAGCCCCGGAACCAACCTTGTAAAAACTTCTTCCTGGTATACTCTGTTTTTCTCCAATTCCACGGCAAGCTCTTTGAATTTTTTATATTCCATTACGCTTTGCACCAAAGCAGTTCTTGGATCATCGCTAATTTCTTCTTCAAGGTTCACACCCTCAACAGGCAAAAGCATTTTAGATTTAACTTGTATTAAAATAGCGGACATCAACATAAAATCTGACGCTACGGATAAATCCAGAAACTCCAGAAGCTCGATATATTCTAAATATTGCATCGTAACTTTTGCGATCGGGATATCATAAATATCCATTTCCTCTCTTTTGATTAAATGCAAAAGAAGATCCATTGGCCCTTCAAAATTGTCAAGTTTTATCTGGTAATTGTTCAAAATCCTATCGCCTCTTTTACTTCGGCCAATGTTTTTTTAGCCGTCTCTTTCGCCTTTGCATTTCCGTTTTCTAAAACCATATCAACCAAATCTTTCTGCTCCAGAATTTCTTTCCTTTTTTCATTTATCGGTTTAAGAACCTTGATAAGTTTTTGCGTAAGATCCCTTTTGCAATCGGTACATCCAACCTTTGCACTCATACAGTTTTCGGTAATTTTATCAAGTTCCTTTATCCCATTGGGGTGGACACTATAAATTTTATGAAAGGCATAAACAATACAAACATCAGGATGCCCGGGGTCATATCGTTTTATTCTTCGCGGATCTGTTATCATTGACATCACTTTCTTGGAAACTACGTCCTCATTATCAGACAAATAAATTGAGTTATTGTAACTCTTACTCATCTTACGGCCGTCAACACCGGGCAGGCGGGGTATTTCGGTCAGAATTCCTTTAGGCAGGATAAAAACATCTTTATATAAACTGTTAAACTTTTTTACCAACTCACGAGTTAATTCAATATGCGGCATTTGATCCTCGCCAACCGGGACAAAATTTGTTTTATAAAGCAGAATGTCTCCCGCCTGCAAAACAGGATATCCTAGAAAACCATACGTGGAAAGGTCTTTATTTGAAAGTTCCTGCCGAATCTCCTTGTATGAGGGAACCCTTTCCAGCCGTGCGACACTTATAAGCATTGATAAAATCAAGTGAAGCTCAGCATGTTCACTTATTTGTGACTGGACAAAAATAACACTTTTGTTTGGATCTATCCCCGCGGATATCCAATCGGCTACCATATCCCTGATATTATCCTTAATCCCTTTTGTGTTTTGGTATTCGGTAGTTAAGGCGTGCCAGTCGGCCACCATGTAAAAACATTCGGCTTCTTCCTGAAATTTTATCCAATTTTTCAATGCCCCCGCGAGATGGCCCAAATGCAGTTTCCCGCTGGGCCGCATACCGCTTAAGATTCTTTTATTTTTCATATAAACTCCCGTTTATATTGTCATTTCGACCGAAGGGAAAAATCTTTCCTCAGACAGATTCCTCACTTCATTCGACAACACTTTAACTTATAAAATCTTCAAAAAATGGAATATATACATAACTGAGTAATATAATGGACTAATAAATATATTTAACATGCCGGTGTACAGCATAATCAACAAGATAAAAAATCCATATCGCTCTAGACTCCCGTAATAATGTGCCAACTTATCCGGAAGCAGGCTATACACAAAACGCGACCCGTCAAGTGGAGGAATAGGTATCATATTAAAAACCGCAAGAATTACATTTATCTGTATGCTGACTGCCAACATATATCTTATCGGAGCAATAGCAAAAACAAAATCTACTTTCAAAAGTAGTCCTGAAATTATTGCCATAAGAATATTGGCAACCGGCCCTGAAATTCCTACCCAGAGAATATCCTTTTTAGGATTCCTTAAATTCTGAAAATTAACTGGGACAGGTTTAGCCCAGCCTATCATAATAGGTGAATGAGCTACTGCTAAAAGTATAGGCAAAAGCACCGTTCCGAAAGGATCGATATGCGGTAACGGGTTCAATGTCAATCTTCCCATAAGCCTCGCGGTAGGGTCACCGAATTTTTCCGCGGTCCATCCATGCGCGCATTCATGAACAATCACTGAAAATAAAAGCACCGGCAACGCAATTGCTAATTCGCTGATCTGATTCATTATGTCCCAACCTTTATTGGATTAACAATTTGCTTTAAAGCTGCACCAGCGGACAATACCGCTAGAAAACTTGTTTTTGGATTATCGAAATCCGGTAAATTCTCACACACGCATGTAATCTGGCCGAACTCGCCTTTCGCTTTAATTTCGTGTATATTGTGCGTAAAATGGGGGCTCGTAGCAATCCTAACAGTAATTAGAGATGAATCTATCCCGCTCAAAACAAGATTCGCGGCCACATTTATATTTTGAGGAAATTCTCCTACAGCCTCTTCAACCGTGCCTGAAAAAATTACTGTGTCGGTCTTAATGCTATTCAAATCAATATTATTCCTTTTTATAAACGGTGCGTCTTTTATCCCTTTAATCGGTTTTTTTGTAGTCAATGTTACATATTCAATCTTACTCGTGGAAATCGCTTTTAATCCATCAAGGCCCGCTATCGCTCCAGACGGGATATAAAGCCTGCCACCTTTTACCTGCGCGAGCCTTTTATATTCAGCTAAATTCTTTATTAACCCGCCAGAGCTTAAAACAAAAACAATTTTTGCTTTTGCTAAACTAAGTTTCACTATTTCGGCCGATATCCCGCTTGAAGCTGTTTCTATCACTAAATCCGATTTATCAATTAATTCTTCAATAGACATTATGTGAACCCCGCTCCACGGCTTTACAAACATGGCCTCGGGGTGTTTCTTTTGGGACAAAGCTTCCTGTGGAGCGGGGTGAATATCTCTGGAAAACTCTTTTGAAAGTTTAGAAGCCTTTTCTTTAGTGATATCGCACAGCGCAAAAATTTCCATTTCGGGAATCTCTTTTTCTATGAACATGGCGAGTTTGGAACCGATTGTCCCACACCCGATTATTCCCACCTTTATTTTACTTGGTAACATATTACTCCTTTATACTATCTCCAGCATCCTGTCCAACGCCTTTTTTGCCTTTAACCTTATCTCTTCCGAAACGGTAACGACATGTTCCATTTTTTCCAAAGAGTTAAACACACTTTCCAATGTACTTAGTTTCATATTTTGACAAATTATTTCTTCTAACGGAGAATAAAAATTCTTATTTGGATTTTCTTTCTTTAAGCGGTAAAGCATCCCAACCTCTGTGCATACAATAATCTCTTTTGCCTTAGTATCTTTCGAATAACGAGCCATCCCTTCGGTACTTAGAACATAATCAGCTAAAGCCAAAACATTGGGCTTGCATTCCGGATGGGCAATAACTATCGCATTATGATGATCTTTTTTCGCCTTCAAAATATCCTCCGGTTTTAAACGGCGATGCGCCGGACAAAATCCATTCCACGGGATTATCTTTTTTTCAGTAAAGGATGAAATATAATGGGCTAAATTTTTATCCGGAACAAAAATAATCTCATTAGTATCGTTAATCGCCTGAACAACTTTTGTCGCGTTTGATGAAGTACAGCAGATATCGCTTACGGCCTTTACCTCTGCGGAAGAATTCACATAACAGACAACCTTGGCATTCGGATAATTTTTCTTAAACTCAAGGAGTTTCTGGGCTGTAACCATGTCTGCCATCGGACATCCCGCCCCAATCTCAGGAAGTAAAACTGTTTTGTCGGGACAAAGTATCGCCGCGCTTTCAGCCATAAAATGCACACCGCAAAAAACAATCACCTTTTCTCTGGTCTTAGCCGCCGCCCTGCTTAAAGCCAGTGAATCGCCTAAAATATCAGCAATTTCCTGAATCTCAGGCCTTTGATAATAGTGGACAATAATTACCGCTTGACGGTGTTTTTTTAGTTTTTTGATTTCTTTTATTAACTTTTTCTGTTCAATTGAAAGCTTAAATTTATTAAACATTTTTTATCTCCATCTTAAGCCTAAAATTATCGATTAACCTTGTCGCTCCAAAACGGACGGCAACAACTACCAAAATATCTCCCACAAGCTTTGTAACGGGAATTAATGTATTTCCATCGACAAAAGAAAAATAGTCAAGCTTCGCAAGCGGCTCTTTTTTAATCAGCTCATTCGCCTTTTTGGATAAAAAACTAACATTGTCTTCCCCCGATAAAATATATTTTTTTATCTCCAAAAGTGTCTTAGGCAGAATTAACGCGGCTTCCCTCTCTCTTTGTGAAAGATAACTATTGCGGGAACTCATTGCCAGACCGTCCCCCCCCCTGAATGTTTGTACGATTTTTACACGAACAGGAATATTAAGGTCTTTTACCATTTGTCTTATAATGATGCTTTGCTGGGCATCCTTTTGCCCAAAATAAGCGTTATAAGGCTGAACGATATTAAATAATTTTGTCACAACGGTTGCCACACCCCTAAAATGCCCCGGCCTTAACTTCCCGCATAAATAATCCTGTAAATCTTTAACCTCCACATAAGATTTATATCCTTTCGGATACATATCCTCCCATGAAGGACAAAATACCACGTCCGTTCCAGCCTCTTTTGCTATTACCTCATCCCGTTTAAAATTCCGTGGATATTTTTTATAATCTTCTTTCGGGCCAAACTGTATTGGATTAACAAAAATACTCAAAACAACTATGTCGTTCTCTTTAACCGCCTTTTTTAATAAACTAACATGCCCTTCATGAAGATACCCCATTGTAGGAACAAAGCCAATCTTTTTCTTACCCCTCCATTTTAAGGAATATCCCTGCATAGAGGAAACACTTTTAATAATTTTCATTTAAAAATCCACGCAACCCGTTGTGATAACTGTCATTTCGACCGCACCCAATTGTCATTTCGACCGAAGGGAGAAATCTTTCCCCGTAGGGGCGAGGCGGCGCCTCGCCCGCCCATTTCGGGCGACCCACCGGGTCGCCCCTACAGCTCGGAATGACACCGCTACACTTAATTTTCATTCCCCTTTGTGCCAATTACTGTTGGCACGGATGTTCCCAAAGAGGAGTAATTATAAGTTATTTTTAAACTTTTGTCAAATTTACCCAGCCCCTCACCTCTACTTTCATCATTAAACAATACATTCATTTTTTTAAAAAAACTACCTTACTTCAGACCCCATCCAGTTATTTTATGAGGGGCTGGGTTTACCACCCTATTATAAACGAAAATATCTGGGTATTCCCCAGCACCGAATGAGAAAAAATACTGTAGTCAATTTGAATCGGCATGATTTTCAATCCCAATCCACCGCTAACACGGCCAGGCTCGGTTTCATATCCTGTCCTTACAAATAAAAACTTATTTAAACATATTTCCTGTCCTAAATGAAAATTATCTTCAAAATTTTTTTCTTTTTCCCAGTCAAACGCCCAAATAATTCTTTTAAAAACATTACACGATATCCCCGCCCGGTAAATAACCGGTAAATCGTCTATTATTCCAGGCCCGTTAAAATTTTTCACTACGCACCCAAAACGAAAATTTTTATAAAATTCACACTGCATCCCCCCATCCATTCCAAAGGTTGAGTATTTATCCAAGGATTCGATTTTGACACTCATTTCTTTTACGTTTATTCCTATATCCAACTTTTTCAAAAACCTTCTGGAAAAATTTAAAATCTTTACTTCTTCGCAGTAAAGCTTACTTCCAAATTTCTGAATAGCTAAACCTAATTTATTATCTGAAGAAAATGTCCGGCCGTACGCAAAAATACTATGTTTCAATTCTGAAATATCAAAGAGCTCGCTATAAGAAGAAAATATTTCGTTTTTTTCTTCCTTTAATTTAAAGGCTGCCGGGTTATAAAAAATACCTTCAATCCCGCCCTCAACCGCGGAAAAGGTTTCTCCCATTCCCGTAATTCTCGCGCTAATCGGTTTCTCCTCAAAAGCGGAAAACGCGAAATGAGGTAAAAATAAAAATATGCCTATAAATAAGATATTTTTCACCCAAAAATCTCCGCGACTCGTTAATTGTCATTTCGACCGAAGGGAGAAATCTTTCTTCGTACGGGCGACCGGCCGGTCGCCCCTACAATAGATTCCTCGCTCCCGCTCGGAATGACAAACCATGACACCGCCTTATTCTATGCCCTATGCTCTATGCCCCTTATATTATTTCCTCTTCCCCACCACAATCGTCTTCTTCAAACTGCTTATTCCTTGATTACTTTTTACTTCCATATAAAAAATATAAATCCCCATTTTGGACTCGCGCCCTTTTTCGTCTCTTCCATCCCAAAAAATATTATTTTCTCCACCAGAAAAATATTCTTCTTCTTGCAAACTAATACACAGCCTTCCGCGAACATCATAAATTCGAACAGTTATATCAGCTCCATAGGAAAGATTAAAATTAATTTTTAAATCATCGGAACTTCCTAAAATAAACGGCTGGGGCTCAAAAGAAATACGCACGGCCTTTGAAGGTTTTGAAACAGTCTCTTTTTTTACATTCTCATAACCGCAGGTGGGTTCAGCTGTAATCCAATTTTGGCTGTTATCCGAAATTTGTAGGGGCGATTCATGAATCGCCCCTACTGAAAATTGCAAAGAAAGTCCGGAATCTGCTGAAACTTTCAGTTCTGTACTCAATGGATCTTTCCCATCATTAGGCCACGAACAAAAATCAGAACTTGTAAGTTCGCTGTCTGTTCCGCCCTCATAGGTAACAAAATCCTGCGGGGTATCCTTATCATCTCTTAATCCAATCGGATCCCCGCTATTTGAAAGTTTAGACGATGTCTCACCCATACAAAAATGATACGCCCCTGAAGAATCATAATCTGTGTCTTTCCCTAAATGGAGCACAATGTAATCACCGTTATTTACCTGCGGGCAAGAATCGGGAATCGCCCATTTCTTATGGCCATTATCCCAATCAAGAACGTACCATCCGGAAGGGTCAAAACCGCCTTCAACCACATACAACTCTATAAATTCACTGTCACTTTCTACTGAAGCCAAACCCGGCGGATCGTAATAGATTTCATTAATTCTTATTTTTTCGGCAAAGGCAGAAGATGAGAAAAGGATGGGAAAAAGAATAATCCAATTAACAATTTTCATTATTAAAAAGGAACTTTCCCTAATTCATTTTTTAAGAATGTAATGGTTTTTACCGGTGTTGGGTCAACTTCATTTAAGATCGCAAGATAAAAACTTACCCAATCGCCAAAATAAATAATCGAAACCATCTGAGGAAGCAATGCATCACCTCTTCCCGAAATTTCATTCGCATAAATATTTTTTTGTTTCAGGATATCTTTTGTTATTTCCATTCGGAGACTGTTACGCGGGTGTTCCAAAGCGGTTTTTAAAAAAATAAATTCAAATTTTTTTTCTATAATAGTATCCCCTTCCCAGCCAATAATTTCGTTATGGTTTAATTCAGGGAAGAACTGAGCATAAGCCGGCGCTTTGCTATTTTCATTTATTTGCGTTTTCCAGCGAAGTGCGAGTGATGAAAAATTTTGACTTGAACAAATTATTGGAATGCTTCTCCTGCATTTCTCCGCTAAGTCAAACGCCTTATTCTTATCTATAAGAGACAATTCATCTGACATATCTTTGAGAATGTTTAAAGTTTCTTTAATCGGTTTATCCTGATCTGAAATAATTTTTATTTTTTCCAAAATAATTAAAATGGGCAGAAAAAGATAAGGCAAAACCGCCCTTGGGGAATATCCTGATGGAATTAAAATAAATGGTATTTTTTCTTTGCCGCAAAATTCGGATAATTTTCCATTTGAACTCAATCCAATCATCTTCAAACCCATTCGGCACGCATCCTGATAAACACTCAACGTTTCTTCGGTATTGCCGGAATAACTAATCATAATAAGTAAAGTATTTTTATTAACATATTTAGGCAGCCCATAATTTCTATGGACAAACACAGGAACCGAAAAACCGGCTTCTACATATTCCCGCACAATATCCCCGCCGATGGCGGACCCACCCATTCCACTTATAACTATCTTATCAATCCCGTTAAAATATTTACTATCCACCTCAAATTTTCTTCCAATTTCACTCGCATATTCCCACATTTTTGGAAAATTTTTTAATATACCAAACAAATTGGATTTATCAAATTCTTTTATCTTGATCATTTTGTTCCCCTTATGGCCGTTCCAAGTTTAACTCCTCTTTTATCACACTGGTTAAATTATCCTGAACATATTTGCGTATTTCTACCGACGAGGATAACTTCATCAGGTTATCAACTAAAATCTTTGCATCGTGATAAGTGGTTGACCGGATAATCTTCTTCACAAGCGGGAGTGAAACAATATTTGTGCTAAACTCATCCAAACCCATGCCTAATAAAATAATGACGAACAAAGGGATACTGGCCATTTCGCCGCATAAACCAACCCAGATTCCTTCTTTATGCCCGGCATCAATAATATTTTTCAACAATCTTATTATAGCCGGATGAAGCGGTTCGTAAAGATAGGCAATTTTTTCATTGGTGCGCTCCACCGCCAAAGTATATTGAATCAAATCGTTAGTCCCTATGCTAAAAAAATCAACCTCCTTTGCCAAAATATCCGCGACAATCGCGGCGGAGGGAGTTTCTACCATTATTCCTATTTCCATATCTTCATCATAACTAATTTTTTCTTTATCTAAACCATCTCTTACCGCATTTAAAATACGTTTCGCCTCTCTAAGCTGAGATAATCCCGAAATCATTGGAAACATAATCTTAATCTGGCCAAAAGCGCTTGCCCGCAAAATAGCCCTTAATTGCACCTTAAAAATTTCAGGCCGCTCAAGACAAAGACGAATAGCGCGCAGCCCTAAAAACGGATTAACCTCAGAAGAAATATCCATATACGAAACAAACTTATCTCCGCCTATATCAAGCGTACGGATAATTAACGGCCTCGCGCCTACCTTTTTCGCCGCCTTTTTATACACATGAAACTGCTCCTCTTCAGTCGGCATACTGCTGCGGTTTAAATAAAGGAATTCTGTCCTGAAAAGCCCTATTCCTTCACCGCCATGCTGTAAAACTATATCTATCTCCTCAGGAGATTCAATATTCCCCACCAACTCTACATTATGCCCGTCCTGAGTTTCAGCCGGTAATCTTGTAACTTTTTTTAGCTCTTTTTCAAAAACCTGGAATTTCTTCTTAATAGCCTGGTAAGCCTTTAATGTTTTTTTTCTGGGATTAATAATAACAATTCCCTGATTACCGTCAATAAGAAGAGTATCTCCCGTTTTTATATTTTCACTTATATTTCTTAAACCTACCACAGCGGGAATTTCTAACGATCGCGCGATGATTGCCGTATGAGATGTCCGGCCTCCAATATCTGTCGCGAACCCAACAACCTTATCTTTCTTCATTGAAGCAGTATCAGATGGTGAAATATCATGCGCAATAATTATAACCTTTTGATTAAGTTCTGAAAGAGACTTTCTCTTATACCCCAAAAGATTATGAATCAACCTTCTTCCTACATCTTTTAAATCAGCGCTTCGCCCTTTTAAATATATATCATTAATCTTTTCAAAAACTAATACAGTATTTTTTAAAATTTCACTTAACTCGTATTCTGCCGAAAGTTTCTCTCTTTCTATTTTGTCAATAACATCCTTAGTAAAAACAGGATCTTCTAAAATTAAAATATGCGCATCAAAAATTCCGGCCTCTGACTCGCCTAATTCTTTTGTTAATTGTTCTTTCAATTCAAAAATTTCTTTTTTGGTATTAACAATGGCTTTATTCAACCGTAATAGTTCTTTTTTTATTTGGCTTTGGCTAATTTTTTTCTTTTCCACGACAAAATTATCTCTATCCATAATAAACACCTTCCCTGAAACTATTCCAGGCGAAGCGGGAATACCTTTAAAACTATTTTCCATATATTAATCCTCATTAAATCTATTTTGGAAAAATGCTTCTATTCTATTCATTAATTCAGGCGCGTCATGCCCGGTTATCTTAAATTTTAATACGCTCCCTGGTTCTCCAGCCAAAGTCAAAACACTGAGAATACTCCTGCCATCAATAACTTCGCCGTTTTTCTCAATAAAAACTTCCGATTTATACTGTTTTATCATCTGCACCAGAAGCGCGGCAGGCCTCGCGTGTAATCCTAATCTATTTTTTATTTCTAACTTTTTTTCTTGTTCCACTATACCCGCCCCATTGTATTCATTATCAGACGAAAAATCAAATATGCTATTTTGTTTGAGTTATGTCTTATCAAATTTCCAGCAACAGACGGCTCATGTTCTATTGTCAATAAATCACCTTCAATTATCTTTACTCCCATTTTTTCCACTCTTTTTCTATCCAGCTCAACAGGATAAGCCCCCTCTTCCTTGTATTTCCACAAAATGTCTTGCGTAATTACACCATTATTTACTATTACATATTCGATTAAATGATTCTCAGTATGATCTTCTATCGCCTGCAAATGATCCCCCACTGAAAATCCGTCTGTTTCATTGGGTTGAGTCATTATATTACAAACATAAATTTTTACCGCGTCTGATTTCTCAATTGCTTCTGGAATTCCTTTCACAATAAGATTTGGGATAACGCTCGTGTATAAACTCCCCGGCCCCAAAATAACCGCTTCTGCTTCCTCAATGGCTTTTAAAACATCTTTTGTAGGATAAATTTCTTTTGGTTTTGTAAAAATTCTGCTAATACCGCCCTTACTTTTTGAGATATTACTCTCTCCTATTACCTCCCGGCCATCCTTCATATTAGCGCCTATCTGAACATCATCCAGAGTAACCGGAATCACATTCCCTCTAATGGCTAAAACACGGCTTAATTCTTTAACTGCCTTGCCAAAATCACCTGTAACTTCAGACATTGCCGCGATAAAAATGTTTCCAAAGCTGTGCCCATCCAAACCCGTCTCTTTACCAAACCTATACTGAAACAGATTCCCCATTAACGGGGCAGAATCCGCTAAAGAAACTAAACAATTACGTATATCCCCCGGAGGCAAAATCTTCATTCCTTTCCGCAATTCTCCAGAGCTGCCGCCATCATCGGCCACAGTAACAACCGCGCTAATGTTACTTGTATATTCCTTGATACCATACAACAAAACAGGCAGTCCTGTCCCCCCGCCGACAGCTACTATTCTGGGCCCTTTTTTAAGCTGTCTATTTTCAAAAATTATGTCTACTAAAGTATCCTCTTTCTGCGGAAGCAATATACTCGTTAAAGATTTAATGAGTTTTTTAATCCCAAAAATAACAAATAAAATTCCCAATCCTAAAAATAACAAATTCCTTTTCGTAAAAAAATATGATTCCTCGGAAAATAAGAAAATTGTTATCTTTCGAAACGGATTAGATAAACTTACTCCAATAAAAAAAATCCCGGCTGTCAAAAGCGAAAACCATCGTTTTATACCCATCCCCGGATAAAGCCACTTTAGTCTTTTCACCCGTAAATCTCCTCCATCATTCCCTCGCAGGAGGGAATCTAGTTTTATAGTCTTACTGGATTCCCGCTTTCGCGGGAATGACAGACACACATTCCTACCGCACAATTGTCAATTGTCAATCCAGATTCACGCGGCTGAAGCCTCTTGCTACTTTCTACTGACGACTATCGACTAATCACTCTTTATTAATATCCCGACACACAATATTTACTTTATGATTTTGTTTGAGCAAACATTTCTTTAATTCATGGCTAATAACTACTGACCTGTGCCTACCTCCGGTACAGCCTATAGCTATATCCACATGTACCCTGTCCTCTGATAAATAGAATGGAATCATTTGTTTAATAAACAAAAATAGACTCTTTAAAAAATCTTTTGTTTTTTTTGACTTTAAAATAAAATTTTTAACACGCTGGTTTTCACCTGAATAGGGCTTAAGTTTAGTTACATAAAATGGATTAGGTAAAAAACGGACATCAAAAACCAAATCCGCGTCCTGCGGCAATCCATATTTATAACCAAAAGCAGTAATGTTAAAATTAATTTTTTCCTGTTTTTCTCCCTTTAAAAATCCACTTATGATTTCTTCCTTGAATTCTTTAAGGCCTAAATTTGAAGTATCAATAACTTTTTTGGCTTTCCCTCTAATTTGTTCCAAATAAGATCTTTCCAGTTTAATATTCTCTTCAATAGCCCTATTACCCCCTAACGGATGTTCCCGCCTGGTCTCTTTAAATCTTTTTATAATAACACTGTTGGAGGCCTCAAGAAAAAGTATCTCATATTTAAAACCACTGTCGTCTAACTTATAAAGAACATTATGCAATTCACCAAAAAAAATTCTTCCCCGTATATCAACAACAATAGCAACCTTCAATAATTTATCTTTTGCTCTCTGACATATCTGTATAAATTCCGGAATTAAATCCGGGAGCAGGTTATCTATGCAAAAAAACCCTAAATCTTCAAAAACGTGAATCACTTGTGTCTTTCCAGCCCCGGATAATCCTGTAACAATAACAAATTTAAATTTCTGCATTAAATTCTTTCTGTGCCTTGGGCGCATCCCATTCCAGACAGACAATAAGTTGGGTTTAGCAAAACCCAACCTACAAGCTAGATTCCCGCTTTCGCGGGAATGACGACAGTGGATTTTTAAAACTCACCAATATTTATTTACTTAAAATTTAAAACTATTTACGGTTGTTTTTTATCTTCTTCCGCAATAGCAGAGAAAATTTCCCCAGCTGTTTGTTTCATTTTTAATTTTTTTCTAAAATTAGAATCCTTTAACAGCCTGGAAATTCTTGCCAACGCTTTAATGTGTTCACTGGTAGAACTTTCAGGGGCAACCAGCAGAAAAAATAAATATACCGGTTCACCATCTAATGCCTCAAAATTAATTCCTTCTTTAGCCTTGGCAAAAACAGCTGTAATTTTTTTGACATCCTTTGATTTGCCATGAGGAATAGCTACTCCTTCGCCGATTCCGGTACTGCCAAGTTTTTCCCTTTCCATTAAAATTTTTACTGTTTCCTCGCCGTCTTTAATCTCACCTAAAGCTACTAGTTTATTTACCATCTCTCTAATAACTTCTTCTTTATTCCCCTTTTCCAATTCAGAAATAATTGCTCTTTCATCAAGAAAATCCATCAATTTCATTAAATCACCCTCCACCTTTAATGTTAATTTTTTATTTGGAATTCTATTGTATTATCTCTTTTTTGAGTTTATGGCCCTTAATCTTTTCCTTTTGCCGTTTTAACTGCACCTCCACTTTTTCAAGCACTTTGTCGATAGACGCGTACATATCATCTGTTTCTTCTTCACCAAAAATTTTACCCGCATTTGTATGCAAAACAACTTCAATTTTATGCGTATTTTTCTTCTCGATATTCATAATCACATGGGCTTCAATGATATGATTAAAATATCTTTCTAAATGGGACAACTTTTTCTTAACATAATCTTTCATTGCATTTGTCACATGGATGTGCCTGCCTGCAATTCTTATTTCCATTAATGTCTCCTTTCTAATGAAATTATTAGTTGTAATCGGTAGCCGCAGGCTTCAGCCTGCGAAATGGCAACGCAAGCTAAAGCTTGCGCCTACCAAAAACAGGAATTTTTAATGCATCCCTGTATTTACTCACAGTTCTGCGAGCAATATTAATACCCCTTTGTTTTAAAATAACCGCTATTTTTTCATCGCTTAGAGGCACAGCTTCATTTTTTATTATATCCCTAACCGATTCTTTAACCATTAAAGTGGGAACCAATTCATTATTTACAGTATTAAAAGCCCTCAAGAAAAAAAATTTTAATTCAAATATCCCCCTTGGCGTTTGGACATATTTACTGCTCACCGTCCGGCTTACGGTAGACTCGTGCAAATCTACTATATCCGCAATCTGCTTTAAACTTAAAGGACAAAGGTATTCCAGTCCCTTTTCAAAAAATTCATGCTGCTTTTTTACCACCGCCGTTGTAATCTGATACAAAGTCATCCGTCTTTGTTCTACACAATTAAGTATCCAGTTAGCCGATTGAAATTTTTTGGACAAAAAATCTGAAACGTCACAAGACATCTTCTTTTTATTTTGCATTAACTTTAAATAATATTTATTCAAACCCAGCCTCGGCAAACGATCATCATTAACAACAACCACATACTCATTTTCCACTCTATCCACGATAACGTCGGGGATAATATAGAAATTATTTATTTCTTCCAACATACACCCGGGATATGGATTCAAACTGGAAATCAGGTTAGCCGCAGCGTCAATTTCTTCCAAAGTCCTATTTAACTGACTTGCTATTCTATTATAATTTTTATTTTCAATTTCTTCTAAATAATTTTCTAATATTTTTTTTGCCAGTATTTCATCTTCTGATTCATCTCCCAACTGCAATAACAAACATTCCTTTAGATCTCTGGCTCCAACACCAACGGGTTCAAATGTCTGTACAACCTTTAAAATTCTTTCCACCTCTTTAATAGAAACATTTGATACTTTTGCCAATTCTTCAAGAGAAATCCTTAAATACCCTTTTTCATCAATTTCGCCAATTATAATCTCCCCAATCGAACGTTCATTCAACGTCAATTTACTCATGTGTAGCTGCCACATCAGATGCTGAATTAAACTAATTTTCCCTTCTACCGGTTTTTCCGAAAAATTATTTCTATCTTTTTCTTCATATAGCGGACTGTTTTCTCCAAACAATTCCTGCCAATCTTCTATTTTTAAATTCTCACTTTCAGCTTCATCTTCATTTTCTTTAATAACTTCATTATCCTGTGAATTTTTTTCTTCCTCATTTTCATTATTTTCTTCAACCGTTATTTCTTCTAAAAAAGGATTTAAAACCACCTCTTGCCGGAGGAAAAAAAGCAATTCCATGTTTGACATTTGCAATAAACTTATTGCCTGCTGCAACCGCGGCGTTAATACCAATCTCGGCGATATAGTTTGATAAAGACCTGTTTTCACCCAGCCCCTCCTTCAATTTTATTCCCCATCCTCCTCCCTTTTAAATCTACCAGATTATTTTTTCCCATAAGGAGGGGCGGGGTTCATACCTACATCCTAAAACTTTCACCCAAATAAATTTTTCTGGCCTGCTCATTATTAAGCAAATCATCCGCTGTCCCCGAAACTAAAATTTCTCCTTCCGCGATGATATATGCCCTGTCCGTAATAGCCAATGTTTCCCTGACATTATGGTCAGTAATCAAAATCCCAATTTCTCTTTCCTTTAATTTAGAAATCATTTTTTGTATATCCAGTACAGCAATGGGATCAATACCGGAAAAAGGCTCATCTAAAAGAATAAAGGAAGGATTACAGGCAAGCGATCTGGCTATCTCCACCCTTCTCCTTTCCCCGCCGGAAAGAGCGTAACCATAGTTATTTTTTAAATGCTTTAAATTAAATTCATTTAATAAAATTTCCAATCTTTCTTCAACTTTTTTTTCTCCAGATTCATTAAATTCTAAAATAGCCCGGATATTGTTTTCCACCGTTAAATTTCTAAAAATAGACGGCTCCTGCGGTAAATAATTAATACCCTTTCTTGCCCTTTTATAAGTAGGGAAATAAGTAATATCCTCATTATTTAGAAAAATTTTCCCTGCCTCAGGCGAAATCAAACCAAGTGTCATATAAAATGTGGTAGTTTTGCCCGCTCCATTCGGGCCAAGAAGTCCAACTATTTCACCATTATTTATTTCTACACTAACGTTTTTAACTACTTTTCTTCTCCCGTATGATTTTGCCAAATTACGGGCACTGAGACATCTTTTCAAGTTAAACTCCTATTTGTCGTTCGTCGTTCGTAATAACTACATAACTGGATTCCCGCCTTCGCGGGAATGACGCCCTCCCCCAACGACTTCCTCTCACTCCCCGCTCTTCGCTTCAATAATTATCCCTTCAACTGCCCCTTCAATTATTAATCTGTCTTCATTCAAAAATAATGTCATTTCTTTGCCCTGGAATTTATTCTCATTTTGTTCGATTCTGGGGGAACCGGTCATTACAACTTTAGCATCCTTTTCATAATATACAGCCTCATCGCAATATGCCTTACGATCACCTTCTTCTATAACGACATTTCCCAACGCCTTGGAATAACCATCCTTAGAAAACATTTCCATAATATCGCCTATAACGGTTAAATCTTTAAAATCCTTCGCCGTTTTTTTATCTTTATTTCCACTGTCTTTTTCAGATTTTTGTTTTTTATTAATTATTACCATTTTCGGATTTTTTTTAAGAATAGAATATTCATCATCCCGATGATATTCAAAATAACCACTTGTCAAAACCCTGTTTTCCTTTTCTGTGTCAATAATTATTTTAACATTATCCTCCCCCACAACCTTTTTCCCTTGCGAATACATTTGCATTTTATCTGATAAAACAACCAGTTCGCCTTTTTTGAATTCAACTGATCCAATGAAAACCGCTACCTCTTCTCCATCTTTATAACTATATTCAACCTTGTCTGACCTTATATTTATTTTATCTTGTTTTTTATTTTCTCCAACATCTTCTCCCCATACAGAAAAAGAAAG
>JBDROR010000068.1:0-8282 GCA_043809805.1 bacterium | reverse complement strand
CAGACGGTGCAATTGGATTTGAGCGCGGTCGGGGAGGGGATGGAGTCGTCAGTCGTCAGTTATCAGTTGTCAGTCGAGGAGATGGAATCGTTGCTGGAGACGTCGCTAGTCGCTAGTCGCTCGTCGCTAGAAGCGGTGCGGGTGGAGGTAGTCTCGCTTGCGCCTAAGCTTGAGACGTCGCGGGTTGAAGCGGCGGCATTGGCGGAGAAACTTGACACGGTTCAGGCCGAACTCAGTAAAAAAATTGAGACCACACTTTCTGTCATTCCCGCCCCTATTTCCCCCTTTGAAAAAGGGGGATTAAAGGGGGATTTAACAAGCGCCGAACTGTCTGCCACCACCAAACGTCTGAACAACCTAAGCGGCCTTGTCGGCGGCCTGTTAAACAAAATTGTTGAAGTTGAGTCGCGTCAGAATAATTTAAGCAATAATGTCCGGTCAACAATTAAGGATATGATGCGTTTGGATTTGGAGGCTGCGGCTGCGGCAAACAAGATTGGCGATCTGGAAAGCAGGTGGGGCAAGTCTTCGGTTGACGATATAATAAAAGATATAACCTTATTGAAAAAGTCTGTTGGTAAGCCCGGTAACGAGGTTTATGACAAATTATCCGCTTTTCAGGAAGAGTTGAAAAAAATAGAGAAAGAAAATGCTTATCTGGATGCGTCCTCGGCGTCGATTTATAAGGAGCTTAAAGCGCTAGCGGGTGAAGTAGGGAAGGCGGCAGGGGAGAAATCCCCCTTAGTCCCCCTTTTACAAAGGGGGAAAGAGGGGGATTTGGATTCCCTAAAAAACAAAACCATTGAATTAAAGAATTCAATAGATGTGATTAAAGAGACGCTTGAGGAAGGAACGGAGCCGGTGATTAGGATGTGGCTGGAGGAAGGGCGGTAGGTAGGAAGTTGTCAGTTGTCAGTTGTTAGTTGTCAGAGGGGAGAAAGCATTTTGTCATTCCGAGCGGGAGCGAGGAATCTATTGTAGGGGCGCAATTCATTGCGCCCAGAAATCAGGGCGTGATAAATCACGCCCCTACGGGAGAAAATAATGTTTCGTAAATTAATAAGTATAACTCTTTTTTTACTATTCACTATTCACTATCCACTATCCACTATCCACGCCACCATCATCCAAAAGGTGCTTATAGTTAATCCTTCAAAGGAATTGACAAGGACGATACCGGTAAAAGTTTATTTGCCCAAAGAGGCAAAACCGGAAAATATTATGGACGCGGGGGGATTTGAGATTAGCTATGATTTTAACTCGGGCCAGTATGTTGGAACACAGGATGTTACGTTAAGCCCGGGGGAGTCGGTTACCAAGATGATTGAGATAGCGGATGTGTGGGCGATGAAAAAAGAAGAAGTGGGAAATTTAGAAAGTTCCATAAACAAAACAGTTGATAAATTGAAAGACTCAGAGGCGTATCAGCAGGCAAAAGGTATGCAGGCTGAAATAAAAAAGACGATTGGAGAAGTAAGGGAGCTTCAGGGAAAGTCATTTGCCAGTCCGGATGAACAAATAGCCGCTTATCGGGACGCCCAGCTTAAACTTAGGGAGATTGAGGCTCAGTTAAGTAGAATTGGCAATCTTGTGGTTCAGGAAGCCGGCCCTGATTTGTTTGGCGGCGGCCATGTAACTATCAAAACCATATGGAGAATAATTATAGGAGTGATTGTTTTACTTGGCGTGTTAAGCCTTGTTTTTTTCGCGGTGTGGCAAAATCAGTTGGCTAAAATGCCGAAAGAAGAAAATGAAAGCCCGGTTGGTTCAGAAGGGGGATTTGAATATAAAGACAAAGAGGGGGAAAGCCGATAGGTAGTTGTTAGTTGTCAGTTGTCGGTTGTCAGCATTGTAGGTTGGGTTTAGTAAAACCCAACCTAGTTTAATTAATTCTTTATCTGAAAACTGAAAACTGAAAACTGATAACTGACAACTGACAACTTATGCTTAAAGTATTAATAATGAGCCCCAATAAAGTTTTTTTTAACGGTTCCGCCCGGAGCATAATTATTCCCGGCGTAGATGGATTTTTTGAGATTATGGATTTCCATTGTCCGTTAATAAGCCTGACGGTTATGGGAGGGGTGCAGGTTGATAATAAAAGGATAATGGTAAGAAAAGGGGTTGTGAAGGTGGAAAGGAATGAGGTAGTGGTGTTGGTGGAATGAAGAAGTTGTTAGTTGTCAGTTTTCAGTTCTCAGATAGGAGGCTGAAATATGTATAGTTTTGAAAAGTTAATAGTTTGGCAGAAAGCAATGGATTTTTGTGAATTAATTTATAGAGAAAGTAGGAAATTTCCCAAAGAAGAAATGTTTGGTTTGACTTCACAATTAAGGAGAGCATCCACTTCAATTTCTTTGAACATAGCAGAAGGAAGCGCTTCTGATTCTAAACGTGAATTTAAACGTTTTTTAAAAATTGCTTTGGGATCTCAGTATGAGGTTGTTACAATTATTAGACTTTGCTATAAATTTAATTTTTTAGTTGATGAAAACTATAAAAAAATAAATAGTGATTTGGAAGAGATTGGAAGATTGTTACATGGTTTAATTAATTCTTTATCTAAAAACTGACAACTGAAAACTGAAAACTAGTTATGGAGAATCTAGTAATCGTATTAATAATGTTCATCGCCACGCTCGGCCCGGCCTTTGTTATCGGTTGGATTGGCAAGGCGAGTATTACCGCCCTGGGACGCAATCCGTCTGCGGCTCCGAAGATTCTTATGTCGATGATTATCGCGTTTATTTTCGCGGAAAGTATTGCTATTATCGCGCTTTTGGTGGTTTTTAGTGTATTTCATTGAGATAGGGAAAAATCCCCCTTAATCCCCCTTTTGCAAAGGGGGAAATAGGGGGATTTATTGACGAAAAAGGAGTTCAAATATGCCTATTGTTTGGATAGTTGTTTTTCAATTAATTATTTTCATCGCGATCTTGTTTTTGTTAAAAAGATTTGTTTACAAAGATATAAGTGTTGTTTTGCAAAGATTAAAAAAATTACAGGCGGAGAATCTGCAAAGGGAGGAAGATTTAAAAAGAAAGATTGGCGAGTTAAAAAAAGAATATGAGTTGAAAATGGCGGGCGGCCAGGAAGAAATAGAAAAGCTGAAAAATGACGCGAATGTTGACGCTCAAATGGCGCGCGGAGAAATTTTGGAAAAGGCGAAACGGGAAGGGGAGGGAATACTAAAAGAAGCGCTGATGAAAAAAGACGCTATTCGTTTAGAGCTTGAAGCAGAGCTAAACCGAAAGGCGGTTTTACTGGCGCAGAAGATAATCGTGGGTTTATTCAGTTCGCATATAGTTGAAGAAATTCACCGCCAATTGGTGGATGAAGCTGTGAAAGAGGTAATGCAATTGAATTCCAGCCAGATAAAGGAAAATGTGGAACAAGTGATTTTCATCACGGCTATTCCTTTGTCTTCCGGACAGCGGGAAAAGTGTACTAATTTTATTTCCGGTCTTGTAGGGGCGACCCTACGTGGTCGCCCGAAAGAAGGAGGGCAGCCACACAGGGCTGCCCCTACATTCCGTGAGGAAATTGACAAAACAATAATCGCGGGGCTTATTGTGAAATTGGGTGATTTAATGTTGGACGCGAGTTTGAATAACCGTTTGCTGCGGATTACGGAGATGTTGAGGGAAGCGAAATAGTCGGATAGTGGCGAGTGTCTTAATTCCCCCTTTGAAAAAGGGGGATCAAGGGGGATTTAATCCCGGCTGTCCCCTCTGCAAAGGCACCGGCTATCACGGCCGCTCCGCCATCCACGAAATATTATTGGTTAATGACGAAATTAAAAAACTTATAGTGTCAAAAGCCGTTTCTGCCGAAATTAGAGAAGCGGCGATAAAATCCGGAATGCAGACGTTGTGGGAGAATGGATTGGAAAAAGTTGCGGCGGGGGTAACTACTATGGAGGAAGTGATGGGAGTGGTGGGGGAAGAGTAGTTGTCAGTTGTCAGTTGTTGGTTGTCAGAAGGGAGCATTGTGTCATTCCGAACGGGAGTGAGGAATCTGTCTGAAGAAAGATTTCTCCCTTCGGTCGAAATGACAAAATGGGTCGGTCGAAATGACAGTCGGCCCGTCATTCCCGCGAAGGCGGGAATCCAGTTGTGGGGTTGTGACGAATTGGGAAGCCCCGAAGGGGTGTAATATAATAGCGATGGGTGCAGCCCATCGGTGAATTCGGCAATAAACAAAAAAGCCCTGAAAGGGCGTAATAAAAAATATGGGGTTAAAATGAAATTGAAAAAGGAGCAGAAATCCAGACTGGATTCCCGCCTTCGCGGGAATGACCGACCGACGACCGACGACCGACGATATACGAGCAACGAATCCGGATTTACACTAGTCGAACTAATGCTCGTAGTAGTAATAATCGCCGTAATGGTGGCAATGGTTATGCCGAGACTGACGGGCCGGTCGGAACAGGCAAGAAGAACCGCGGCGGATGCGGATATTAACGCCAATCTTTCTTTGGCGCTGGATCTTTATGAGATGGATAATGGCACATATCCGTCAACCGAACAGGGGTTGGAGGCTTTACGTTCCAAACCGTCAATAAGCCCGGCACCGGTTAATTGGCGCGGCCCGTATGTAAAAAGGCCGCCTATGGATCCGTGGGGCAGGGAATATCATTATAAATCACCGGGGATACACAACTCGGAAGATTATGATTTGTCGTCGCTTGGGCCAGATGGAGTGGAGAGTGAGGATGATGTTAATAGTTGGCAGTAAGGGGATGTCGTCGTTCGTCGTTCGTATATCGTCGGTCGTGGGGAGGGTACGTCATTCCCGCGTCCTTTTCTGTCATTCCCGCGAAGGCGGGAATCCAGTACGTTGTCATTCCGAGCGCTTTCCTTGTCATTCCGAGCGGGAGCGAGGAATCTAAGATTTCTCCCTTCGGTCGAAATGACAAATGGGAAGTAATATAGTCCAGATTGTTAGGTGGATATTAAGTGAATAGAGAAAAATTAAAAATAGCGGTTGAAAATGATTATATTGAATGGGAGAAACATGCGCTTGAAAGGATGATGGAAAGAGAAATTTCAAGAGAAACTGTAAAAAAGATTTTGTTAACAGGAGAAGTTATTGAAGATTATCTTGATGATAAGCCTTTTCCAAGCGCTTTGTTTTCAGGATGGATCGAGGATGAACCGTTTCATGTGGTTTCAGCATTAGACTCGGTAAATGGTTATTGTTATGTTATTACAGCATATAAACCTGACTTAGAACATTTTGAATCAGATTATAAAACGAGGAGACAAGATGGTTAAAGTATTGTCTGATAGATGTCCGCTTTGCGGTGGTATTAAAAAAGCAGGAAAAACTGCCTTTACAGTTGATTTCGGATTTGGTGTCGTGGTAGTGAGAGATGTTCCTGCGACTGTGTGTTCTCAATGTGGCGCAGATTGGATTGAAGATGCCGTTTCTTCCAAATTAGAAGAAATTGTGAATGATGCGCGTCAGAAGCATCACATAGTAGAAGTTGCGACAATGGTTACTGGGGTTTAATAAAACCGAACGATGATTGACGAATGCGGGGTTTTGGGATAAATGTTAATGTGTAGGGTGTGGGGAGGGGAAGGAAGTCGCCCGTCGCTAGTCGCTAGTCGCTAGTGAGGAGGCATGTAGTGGTAGGTTGGGTTGAGCTTGCGAAACCCAACTTATAAATCTGTCATTCCCGCGAAGGCGGGAATCCAGTTGAATAGCGGAGGCACAATGGTAAAGAAAATAATAATATTGATGTTGATAATATTTTCCCCCTTTGGAAAAGGGGGATCAAGGGGGATTTACGCCGCCTCCAACCCCGTCGCCCTCTGGCACATGGACGAAACAACAGCAATCCACGGTTCAACAATTTCCGAATTAAGCAACTTCAACCTGAGCTTCGATAGGTTTAGGGCTGTCGATGTGAACAATAGCTACCATTTCCCCTTGATTTTTGAGATTTCTGGCAATTCTGAGATTTTCATTGGCCATGATCGTATCGTCGTTAGGGATGATAACGAGATGCGCATCGGCTGGAATTTTATCAAGAGTCTCGGGGTGTTCAAAGACATATTTCATCCATTCAGCGTGAAGGTCAAGATTTTTTCTAATAATTTCATTTTTTGTCATTTATTTCCTCCTCAAAAAAATGGCGGTAACGTTGCCAATTTTGTTTCAAGTCCTGTGTCGCGTAAATCAAAGCGAGATTATATGTTAGGAATGGTAAAGGCTGTTTTTCAGAAGAGCCGTCTGGATGAAGTAAATCTTTGTGAGCAAAACCGTGAGATGTATCATAGCGAACAACCGGATACCATTTGTCAATATCGCATTCATATTGCACACAAAAATGTCGTATTTTGTTCTTTTCTTTATGAAATTCCACGCGCAGACGATCTCGATTCTGCGGTGACAAGTAGAAAAGATATTCGATTTTGTTCACAGAAATACGTTTATCAGAAACCTAACGATTTGTCAACATAATAAATTTTTTTTGTGTTACAATTTATTTTTTGACGAATGCGGGAATCCAGAGTTGTAGGGGCGACCGGCCGGTCGCCCGAACGGGACGAATAGCGGAGGCACAATGGTAAAGAAAATAATAATATTGATGTTGATGATATCCGTAGGGGCGGCATTTATGACGCCCAATATGATAAATCAGGGCGTGATGAATCACGCCCCTACGGGGATTTACGCCGCCTCCAACCCCATCGCCCTCTGGCATCTTGACGAAAGTCCGGCGAGCGACTCGACAACAATTTCCGATTCCGCTGGAAGCAATGACGGGACACTTTATATAAATGATGGGACAAATAACAAAGCGACGGCAGGGAAAGTTGGCGGGGCGATAAGTTTTGATGGGGGTGGGAATTGGCAGAGGATAAACGCGAGTGTGATAAATGGGGATATTGTGAATTATGAAATTTGAGTATGATATAGAGAAATCTAAAATTAATAAACAAAAGCATGGGATCGATTTTGAAGAAGCTAAAACGCTTTTTGTAACAGATAACGTGGTTTTACCTGCAATTTCTAAAGAAATTTATTATGAAGAAATTAAAAGAGATAATTACAACTGAAGAATTTGATAAAAGATTTGATAATGGTGAAGATATGAGCGATTTTTTAGAAGTTAAAGAGGCAAGAGTGAATAAGAATTTATTTAGGGTAAATATTGACTTTCCTAAGATGTTTTTGGAAAAACTTGATGAAGAAGCAGGAAAGGTTGGTGTTGCGCGGACATCATTAATTAAAGTCTGGCTGGCAGAGCGTTTGCAGTATTTGTAAAAAACGCGTAGGGGCGAATCCATGTATTCGCCCGAATGGATGACGAAATACGACCGACGCCATGCCTGCCGGCAGGCAGGAACGACGAAACGGGAATCCAGTATTGTAGGTTGGGTTGAGGAACGAAACCCAACTATTTAAGGAGGAAATTTATGACTCAACAGGTATTCGCGCAAGAATTAATCAGCGATTTACTTAGTTTGTCCGAGGATAAGCTTGATGAGGTTAAAGATTTTGTGGAATTTTTGAAATCGCGGAGCAAAAAACTTTCAATTAAAGATGTCGGCATGACTAAAGAAGAGGCGGGAGATCTGCGGTCGCGGTTAACGACATTTGAGGATGATTGGAATGCTTCCGGCATGGAGGCGTATGATAAATTATAAACAGGGAGATATTGTTCTTGTTTACTTTCCGGAATCGAATTTGCTGACTGTAAAGAAGAGGCCGGCGATTGTTTTACAGGCGGATGATTTGAAAACGGGGTTAGAACAGATAATTATTGGAATGGTTACAAGTAATCTGGAGCGTAAAGGATACCCGTGTAGAATATTTGTGGATATATCCGGCGATACAGGGAAACAAACAGGATTATTGAGTAATTCTGTAATTATGACCGATAATGTTGTAACGGTGCGGTCGTCCGAAATTTATCAAAAAATTGGAATATTTATAGAAGAAAATAGATTGAAAGATGCTTTAAAATATACATTTGGAGTTTAGTATCTGTCATTCCCGTGCGCTTTTCCGTCATTCCCGCGAAGGCGGGAATCCAGTGCGTTGTCATTCCGAGCGGCTTTTTTGTCATTCCGAGCGGGAGCGAGGAATCTAGAATTCCGAGAGAAAGTATCACCAGGAACCAACGTCCGTGTGCCACGTAAAACTATACGGGAGATGAAGAAAATGGCTCTTCGGCATCGGCTTGCATGAGCAGGTGTCAAACCGCCTTGAGCCGCTGTATCCAAAAGGTATGGTGGTGAGCGTCAGGGAATGGTGGGAACAGA
>JBDROR010000067.1:0-7593 GCA_043809805.1 bacterium | reverse complement strand
GGATTGATGATATCAGGCTGTTTTTTGAGAATAATATGCTGTTTCTAAAACAATTTTGAATTGTTGTTAGTTTTTGGTTTTTAGTTTTTAATTTTAACTAACGACTAACGACTAACGACTAACGACTAATTTATGCTCTTTAATTATAAATATCTTAAAAATTATATTGATGTTAAATTCTCTCTCTCTGAATTAGTTTCCAGATTGAGTACTATTGGAATTGAATCCAGGGTGATTGATAAGGATAAAGAGATTTTTGAATCTGAGGTCTCGGCTAACCGGAACGATTGTTTGAGTTATCTTGGGTTGGCGCGGGAAATATCCGCCTTGTCGGGATCAAAGATTAAATTTCCCAAAGTGAAAATTAAAGATGGAAAAGAACGGGTCGAAGACCTTATTAAAATTTTTGTTCAGGAGAAAAAAGATTGTTTCCGCTACATGGCAAGGGTGATAAATAATGTTAAAGTATCCGAGTCTCCTTGTTGGTTAAAAGAATTTCTTGAACTTCATGGCCTGCGGCCGGTAAATAATATCGTTGATGTGACAAATTTTGTTTTACTGGAATATGGCCAGCCTCTGCACGCTTTTGATTTATCTAAAATAAAAGGACCTGCGATTTTTATCAGATTGGCAAAAAAAGGTGAAACTATTACAGCAATTAATCAGCAGAAATATAATTTAGATGATTCGATGCTGGTTATAGCCGATCAGGAAAAACCCGCGGCTATTGCAGGTGTAATGGGGGGATTGGAGAGCGAGGTTAATGCGAATACCTGTTCTATCCTTTTGGAGAGCGCGTTTTTTAAACCGGCAAGTATCAATAAAACCTCCAGAAAATTAAATCTAAAAACGGATTCCAGTTATCATTTTGAACGGCAGGTGGATTGGAGTATTGTTGAGGTTGCGCTGGATCGGGCGGCCGGGTTAATTCAGGAACTTAGCGGCGGGGCAATAGCACGCGGTAAGGTCGATTTAAAGACAATCAAATTTACTCCTAAAATTGTCAATTTAAGGATTGAGCGGTTAAACAATATTTTGGGTACGGAGTTAAAAATAAAAGAGGTCGAATTAATCTTAAGGAAATTAGGGATTTTTTCTAAAGCGGGAAAAAATATTTTAAAGATTACTGTGCCTTCGTATCGTTCTGGCGATTTGGAAAGAGAAATAGATTTAATCGAAGAAGTCGGCCGTATTTATGGGTATGACAATATAAAAGAGACTATTCCTAACCGGATATTTAATGTTTCTGACAATGAATATGAGTGGCGTTTTGAAAGAAGGGTTAAAGATATTTTAATCTCAAGAGGCATGTTTGAAGTAGTTCCCTATACGTTTTGTCGTAAAGATAATTTGACAAAAATTCCATTTAAAGAGAATGACAGCCGCCGCAAAATTTTAGAAATTTCCAACCCCTTGTCGGGGGACCAGGATATTTTGAAATCAACGGTTGTTCCCGGACTTCTTGAGATTGCTCAAAGGAATATTAACGTAAAAAATTCGGATTTGCAAATATTTGAGATGGGAAAGATTTTTATTCCAAAAGAAAATGAAGGCCTTCCCGAGGAAAAAAAGATTTTGTCCGGTTTAATTACGGGATTTAATCAGCAGAAAACGTGGATTGAGGGAAACCATTTAGTGGATTTTTTTGACCTGAAAGGGATATTAGAAGATTTGTTTGATAGTCTGGATATTAAAAGCTTTCGGTTTGAAGCGGCAAATGATTGTATATATCATCCGAACAAGGCCGCGAGAATTTATGCCGGTCAAAAAGAGATTGGAATTCTTGGGGAATTGCATCCGGATATTAAGGAAAAATATGAGTTTGTTAATCCTGTTTATCTTTTCGAGATAGAGTGGCAAAAACTTTTAGAATTTATTTCAAAAAGTAAAAAATTTGTCAGCCTTCCAAAATTTCCAAATGTGGTTCGCGATATCGCTCTGATGGTCTCCAAAGACATCGAGGCCGAAAAATTGCTTTCTTTAATAAAAGGGAATGGCGGTTCATTAATCGAATCGCTGAATATTTTTGACTTTTATACGGGTAAGCAAATCCCTGAGGGATTAAAGAGCCTGGCTGTTTCAATTTCTTACCGCCATCCCGACCGTACACTCACCGATAACGAAATTGAACCAATCCAACAAAAAGTAAAGTCCGTGTTAATCGAAAAATTTCAGGCTAAGATAAGATAAAAATTTTGCGGAATTAAGGGGACGGTGGTGCAGACAGTGCATAGCGAGTTTATTCCTTACTTTATTTTATGTTAGCTAAAATTTAAAAGTGGACACTTTAAATATTAAAACAAGTTTTAAATTTATTAAAAACGGTTCGCTTTTAATTTTTAAATGCATAGAAATCATATTCGACTAAGCCTCTTGACAATTTACTTCATTATTATGTATAATAAAAAGACTCACGCGAAAAAAATAAAGAATATTTACAGAAGGAGATAAGGGGAAATAGATGGTTGTAAAGGATATTGCCAAACATGTGATTGATACTTTACCCGGTCAGGCAACCATGGATGATATTATTCATGCGTTGTATGTTACTACAAAATTTAATCATGGTGAACAGGAAATACGGGAAGGAAAAGGTATTTCGCACGAAAAAGCTAAGAAAATATTAGAAAAATGGGTAAAGTAATTTGGTCGCCATCTGCGTTAAAAGATATTGATTCTATTGCGGAATATATTGCAAGAGATTCAATTTATCAGTCCGCTCTTTTCATAACCCGTTTATTTGAGGCAACAGATCGTCTGGAAGAATTTCCGCTATCTGGACGTATAGTCCCTGAAATTAACAGTCAAACATGCCGGGAAATTATCTGTAACTCTTACCGAATTATGTATAGAATTGAGGATGACGAAGTTTGGGTTACGGGTGTTGTACATGGTTCACGTAACTGGAGTCCTGAATAATTATAAAATTTTGTTCATATTAAGAAGAACTGGATTCCCGCTTGCGCGGGAATGACGGAAAAATGAACGGGAATAACGTAGTGAGCAAGGAGATTTTCAGATGAAAACCTGGAAAAAAGAGGGTGTGGATTTAATTTCTGATTGCGTGCATGGAACGGTTAGGTTTACTGTTCCTGTTGACGAGACAGAAACAACTGAAAAAGATCTGCTTGATTCGTTGTGGGTGCAGAGGTTAAAGCAGATTCATCAGCTGCAAAGCGCGTGGTGGGTCTATCCGTCCGCAGAACACACCAGGTTTCAACATTCGATTGGGGTTATGCACCTTGGCGAAATATTCGCGAAAAGTTTATATCCTTCACTTAAGGCTGTTATTGGTTCAGAATGCCCTTCACAAAATTATATCGAATCGCTTTTAAGAATTACAGGCCTACTTCATGATGTAGGACACGGCCCTTTTTCCCATTTTTTTGATGAAAATTATCTGTATAAATTCGGGGAAATAACCCATGAGGATGTCGGTCAAAAAATTATCACAACTGAGCTCGGAGAAATAATAAAAAAAATTCGCCGCAGTCCTTCCGGAAATTTTTTACCGGGTGAAATTATTAACCCGGAGTACGCGGCTTTTTTAATAAAAAAAGGAGCTAGAACAAAGATAAAGATTCCCCGCTGGCTTAGATTTTTAAGCCCGCTTTTAAATGGAATATTTACGATGGATAACTTTGATTATGTCTGCCGCGATGCTTATATGTCAGGGATAAATATTGGGTCAGTTAATATCGAGCGGGTGCTTTTTTATTCCTATTATTCAGAAAAAGGCTTTACATTACATAGAAAAGGGCTTTCGGAAGTACGAAGATTTCTGCAGGCAAGATATCATCTTTATGAAAATTTGTATTATCATAGGACTACAAGGGCGATTGATTTATGTTTGGAAGATATTTTCCAGCCGACACTCAAATTGATATACGGCAAAAACCCATTGGAAGATTTGAATGGTTATTTATATCTTACTGATTGGTCTTTGCTGACTGAAGCGGTGTCATGGATTTTTTCAGGGAATGAAGAGAAAAAAAGATTGGGCGAAAAATGGAATTGTGTTTTAGGAAGACAAATAAAATGGAAGCTGGCGGCTGATGAAATTTACGAATATAGAGAAAAGATCGACGGTTTTAGAATGCTGGGGAAAAGTGATTTTGAAAAAATGCTCAGAGATATGCTTGGGGACAAATTGGATTTTCGGATAGATGTCGCTTCGCTTGATCCGCGTCCTGAAAATCCTGAAAAGATGGGTGATTGCCAGATTTTTATTTATGACCCGTTGGGCAAAAGTAAAATTTCAAAAGAAAAATTAAGCTCGGCGATTAAGGATATTCCTTTCAGGGCAAACCGGTTCAGGATTTATACCGATAACCTGAAAAATAGAAATATTATTAGGAATGCTGTTGGGAAATTAATGAAAAAAAAACAAATCGCTTCGGTGAACAGCAATATATGAGGTTGCATATCTGTTAAAAAGTTTATATAATAGGATATATAAAAAAAGAGGACGAAATGTTTGTAAACAGGAAAAGGTTTGCTTTATTTTTTGCCGGAGTGGTTAGTTTTATTTTATTAACGGGTTTTGATCTTGACATTGTTCAGGGGAAATTGGAAGAAGCGGATAAATTAGTTTTAGATGGGAAATATACTGAGGCTGAACAAACATTTAATGAGGTTTTTCAAGAAATCAATAAAGAAAATCCTAATCCACAGGAAGAATTGTCAAAAAATATAGTTATCCCAAGAATTTATTTCCGGCTTGGAGAGGTTCAATATAAGCAGGGGGAATATGAAAATGCGAAGTCCTATTTTAGGAAAACGGCTGATTTGCAATTTAAATCTTACTGGAATGTAAAGGCATTTTATAATATTGGATTAATTGATTACGAGCTTAAGCGATATAGTGAGGCAAGAGACAGCTTTTCGCGCGTAGTTACCGAATATCTTGATTCTGAAGAGGCTCCTCAGGCGCAGTATTATGCCGGTTTAAGTTATGAAATGGAAGATAATAAAATTGAGGCAGAGCGCGCTTTTAGAAAATTTATAAATCTTTTTCCTAAACATCCTTGGGTAGAAAAAGTTAAGACAAAGCTGTGAGGGAAGTCGCTGGCCGCTTGTCGCCAGTCGCTAGTGGGGAGCCAGAGAAGTAATTTAAAAGACTAGATTCCCACCTGCGCGGGAATGACGGAAAAGCATTCGGGAGTGATGGGGCTCCTGACGAACGACGAATGAGGGATGGGGATGATTAGTTTCGATGAGGCGAGAGAGATTTATTTAAACGACATCGGAAACTCCGGGCAAGAGTTGAATCGTTTGGTTGACAAAGCCGGCCAAAGCGATATTCCTGTTTTAATTCAAGGAGAAAAAGGAACAGGTAAAGGAATTGTAGCTCAGGCGATTCATAGGAAAAGCGGGCGCTGCGGCAGGCCCTTTGTGAATGTTAACTGCGGTGTATTTTCTCCTTCCGATTTATATCACGAGCTTTTTGGTGTTGGCGCGCCGCTGACTTTGGCTGATTCCGGGACATTGTTAATTTCAGAGATAGAGAAGATAAATTCTGTGATTCAGGCTAAATTACTGGATATTATGGAGGGTTTTTATCCGTATCCGGTGGATATCAGACTTATAGGCGTTACTAATATAGATCTTTATAGTGAAGTTTTGAAAGGCGCGTTTAGCGAAGATTTGTATTATAGACTGTCGGTATTACCTATTAATCTTGTTCCTCTCAGGTATCGAAAAGACGATATTTCATTAATAGCTCTTAAAATAGTCAACAATTATAAGCAAAGGAATTTAAAAGGTTTTACTAAAGAGGCGCTGGAAGTTTTGTTTGCTTACGATTGGCCCGGAAATATGAGAGAATTGGAAAGTGTAATAAAACGGGCGGCTGTTTTAGCTGAAGATGAATATATTGCTCCAGGAGATGTAATTTTTTCCGCTAAATCCAAAATTATTTCCAATCAAACTGATTCCGGGATGCTGATTGATAATTTAAAATCCGATGTCCTGTCTTTAAATAAACAAGTAACCTCAGCTGACGATTTATATTATCGCGAAACTATCAAAAAATTCAGTCATGTAATCAATTGCATTTTTAATATAGATGAGTTGTTAAGAAATATCATAAATATGATTGTCGAAGTTATGCGCGGGGAAAATATTTCTCTTCTGCTGCTTGACAGTTCTGATTGGGAATATAGCATAAAAAATATGGTTGGTCTTCCTGAAGAGCTAAAAGAGAAAATTAATTTCAAGCCGTCCAAACAATTAGTCAAACTTTTAGTGGAAGACGGGAAAATTTTAACTTTGAATGAGTTAAAAAACAATTTAGTATATCCTGAATATAATGAAATGGTTAAATTTATGGAAGATGTTAATGCTGATATTTGCGCCCCGTTAATTGTGGAAGGGTTTCTTATAGGATTTTGCAATTTAGGATTGAATAAAAAGTCAAAAAGCGAAACGATCCCTGATTTGGAGCTTTTTTATATCCTTTCCGCCCAGGCGGCAAGCGCCATAAGGAGCGCGCTGGCCTATAGCCATATTTTAGAGATAAAAGACGCAGGGGAAAATATATTAAAAAATATTACGAGCGGAATAATTACTGTCAACATAAAAAATAAAATTATAACTTTTAATAAACATGCCGAAAATATAACAGGATACAGCGTTGAGGATGTTTTGGGCAGAGATGTCGGCATAATAGATAGTAAGCTTGCGGAGATTGTGTCCAGCTCTTTGGTCGATGGGAAAGTTTATGCGAGATTTGAGTTGAGACTTCCAACTAAAGAGCAAGGAATGGTTCCTATCGGTTTGAGTGTGTCTCATTTAAAGGATGAATCTGGTTGTCTTGTCGGAGCGATCATTGTTTTTGCCGACCTTACGGAAGGCGTACAGATGGAAACCCGGATAAGGCGGACAGAAAGGTTGGAGTCTCTGACTACTTTAGCTACGGGGTTGGCGCATGAGATAAAAAATCCGTTAGTTTCCATAAAAACTTTTACGCATCTTTTGCCTCAAAAGTTTAATGACCAGGAGTTTCGGGATAATTACTATGAGGTTGTAAGTAAGGAAATTGAACGGTTGGATAACTTAATTGAGAAACTGGTAAATTTCTCTCATCTCGGAGTTCCGAATTTCAGCAGGCATAGAATAGGGGAAATTATCTTAGAATCTTTGAATTCCTTAGAAGATGAGATTATTAAAAGAAAGATTAGGATTACACAAGATTTTGAGGGAGATACTTTTGATATTTTGTTGGATGTTGAACAGATTAAAATTGTTTTCCGAAATATATTGTCTAACGCGATTGAATCAATGCCTAAAGGGGGAGAGGTTTCAATTATTGTAAAAAATCAGAAACTTTTTATGGAGATTATTTTTCAGGATACCGGCTGCGGTATCGCTGAAGACAATTTAAACAGGGTTTTTAATCCATTTTTTACTACAAAATATGGATCGGTGGGTTTAGGGTTGACTATTGTTCATCAAGTTATAGAAGGACACAATGGAACAATAAAAATTAAAAGCCATGAAGGGCGGGACACAACGGTTTTATTAAGTTTGCCTGTGGAGCAACATAACGTAAAAGGTAATGAAAATTAAGTGAAGCATTGTCATTCCGAACGA
>JBDROR010000066.1:0-6339 GCA_043809805.1 bacterium | reverse complement strand
TTTTTAAATAAAAATCTATTCTTCTAAATCCCTCCTAACCTCCCTTTTCTAAAGGGAGGAACAGAAAGCGTGTGTAATATATAACAATTTTTTTGGTATTTGTCAAGCGATTTTTTAAGCTAAAACTTGATTATACAGATTTTGGAAAAATTACACAGATTTAAGAAACTTTCTATAATCCCGGATTTTATTTCTTTTTAAATATGATTCAATACCAGCTATTATTTCTAATGTTATCATCGGATTGACAAAATTAGCTGTTCCGATCTGTACGGCGGCGGCACCCGCAATCATAAATTCCAGCGCATCGGAATAATTTGTTATCCCTCCCATTCCAATCACAGGGATATTTATAACCCGCGCGACTTGCCACACCATATGAAGAGCTATGGGTCTAATAGCGGGTCCGGAAAGCCCGCCTGTAACATTTGCCAAAACCGGTTTTCTTTTATCAATATCAATCGCCATGCCCAAAACAGTGTTAATTAAAGATAAGGCATCCGCGCCCGCATCTTCAGCCGACTTAGCTATTTCTTTAATTTTATCCGTATTAGGCGACAATTTTACTATAACCGGAAGCTCAGAATTTTTCTTTACTTCTTTAACGAGTTTGGAAACAACCTTCGGGTCATGGCCAAAAGCCATTCCGCCTTTTTCCACATTAGGGCAGGATATATTTACCTCTAAAAAAGATATACCTTTTTCCCCGCTTAATTTTTCCGCCAATTCAGCGTATTCTTCTATTTTTTTCCCATAAATATTTACAATAATTTTGGTGTTCAATTTTCGTAAAAACGGCAGTTTTTCTTTAATGAAAATCTCCAGTCCAACATTTTGAAGCCCAATGGCATTTAACATTCCAGACGGAGTTTCGACAATCCGGGGTGTTTTATTTCCTTGCTGAGGCTTAAGAGAAATCCCTTTAACAACCAGCCCACCCAGCTTGTTCAAATCAAATATTTCGGCATATTCCTGTCCATAGCCAAAACATCCTGATGCGGCAATGACAGGGTTTTTTAGTTTAACTCCGGCAATAACAACTGACAAATCTGGCTTATAATTTTTCACTTAAAAATCTCCATACCTAATCAACCTCATTCATTGCGAACACGGGCCCATCTTTACAAACACGCTTATACTCTCCCCTAATCTTTACTACACACCCCAAACACACTCCAACCCCGCAGGCCATTTCTTTTTCAAGCGACACCTGCCCTGTTAAATTATGTTTCAAAGCCCACTTAGCTATTTCTTTCATCATAGGCCATGGGCCGCAGGTATACAGTAGGGGCGATTCATGAATCGCCCTTACATCCAGACAAGTAATCAACCCTTTTTTACCGCATGAACCATCTTCAGTCGCGACATGAATCTTTATCCCAAGTTTTTTAAACTGATTAATTGTTAATAAATTTTTACTACTTTTTGCCCCAAAATAAAGTTCTACATCTTTATTTTTCTCGACAAGTTTCCGCGCCAAAAAATACAAAGGAGCCGCTCCCATTCCTCCCGCAAAAAGCAGGGCCTTTGCCATTTTCACGTCAATAGAAAAACCGTTACCCAACGGCCCTAGAACATTAACTTTATCGCCCACTTTTTTTTGAGACAACAGCTTTGTCCCACGCCCTACTACCTGATACAATATTTTTATCATACCATTTTCCACATCATGGATACTGAATGGACGCGGCAACAATGGGTCAAAAGTTTTACTGCACTTAACTTCTACAAACTGGCCAGGTTTAGCTTCACGCGCCAAATAAGCCGACTTCAGTTCCATTAAAAAAATTTTATCAGGGACTAAAGCGATATTACTAACAATATTAATGTTTTGTTGTTTGATCATCATTGGTTTTATCTGATGGATTAATTTGCTCAACCGTAAAAAACTTTTGACCAAACAAACGATTGTTCGCATAAATGCGGAATTCGTATTTCCCCGAATGTTTAAAATTTATTCCCCGGAGCGAGAAAGGAAGATCATAACTTTGAAGTTTATCAGGCAGTTTAATTTCAGGGGGTTCACCGAATCCGATAACCTCGTTTGTAATTAGATCAACTAATTCTAATTTAAATTTATAAAGGCCTTCGGCATCCGTAAATTTTACATAAACATTCAAAAGATAATGAACGCACGGGAATTTACCCACTCCGATATTTTCAAAAACACCGATCAGGCTTTTCTTGCCTGTTCCAGCCTCAATAATTATCTGGTCGCAAATAAGCATTGCATTAAGTTTTGGAATTGGATGCATTTTTTTATCCTTTACTTTCAACTTACGATTTTACACTTTTAACTATGATACTCCTGTAAGGGCTTAACTCTAATCTTACCCTTTTTTAACGCCTCAATAGCCATCACAGAAACTTCAGCGGCGGCAAGAGTGGTAATACACGGAATTTCGCGTAACGTGGCCTCAGTGCGAATAATTTTATCATCAAATTTTGATTTCTTACCCGACGGAGTATTAATAATTAAATCAACCTTACCTTGACAAATATAATCGTAAATATCAGGCGACCCTTCTTTATATTTAAAAATTTTCTCTACCTCGAGCCCGCTTTTTCGCAGTAAATTCGCCGTGCCTGCTGTCGCAACAATTTTAAAACCTAAATTGTGTAATTGCTTCGCGATAAAAATCATCGGCCGTTTGTCTTTATCCCGGACACTAATAAATACTATCCCTTCCAGAGGCAGGCTCTGCGACGCGGCAAGCTGACTTTTCGCGTACGCGAAACCAAATTCCGTATCAATTCCCATCACCTCACCCGTCGATTTCATTTCCGGGCCTAAAATAATATCGACACCCGGAAATTTAACAAATGGCAAAACTGCTTCTTTCACACAAATATGATTAATCTTTTTTTCTTCTGTAAAACCAAGTTCGCTCAATTTCTTCCCAGCCATTACCCTCGCCGCCAATTTCGCAAGCGAAATCCCAATGGATTTGCTGATAAAAGGAATAGTGCGGGACGCGCGAGGGTTTACCTCTAAAACATAAAGGATATCATCTTTTACCGCATACTGGATATTAATAAGCCCAATTACTTTAAGATATTTAGCCAACTTATGAGTGGTTTTTCTTATCTCTTCAACCATATCGTCACTTATACTAAAAGGAGGAAGAACACAAGCGGAGTCACCGGAATGAACTCCTGCTTCTTCGATATGCTCCATTATGCCTCCAATCACAACTATTTCCCCATCGGAAATCGCGTCAACATCAACCTCAATCGCATCTTCCAGAAATTTGTCAATCAAAACCGGATGTTCCGGCGCAATGTTAATCGCGCAGCGGATATATTTTTCAAGGTCATTTTTATCATAAACAATCTCCATCCCGCGGCCTCCAAGAACATAAGACGGCCTTACAAGAACCGGATAGCCGATAGTTTTCGCGATCTTTATTGCCTGTTCAACTGTAACCGCTGTTCCGCTTTCGGGCTGATTTATATTTATTTTTTCGACTATGTGTTTAAACTTTTTTCTGTCCTCGGCAATATCAATATTCCTGGGATCCGTTCCGATAATCGGCACCTTGTTCTTTTTTAGCGCCATTGCCAGTTTCAAAGGTGTTTGTCCGCCCAATTGAACAATGACACCATACGGTTTTTCCTGACGAACGACATTTAAAACATCCTCTAACGTGAGAGGCTCAAAAAACAACCTATCGGAAATATCATAATCAGTGCTTACAGTTTCTGGATTGCTGTTTATCATAATGGTTTCAAACCCGTCCTCACGAAGCCCTAACGCGGCATGAACACAACAATAGTCAAACTCAATTCCCTGTCCGATACGGTTTGGCCCGCTGCCTAAAATCATTATTTTTTTCTTCCCGGTTACATTCGCCTCATTTTCAGTTTCATAGGTGGAATAATAATAAGGCGTATACGCTTCAAACTCAGCCGCGCACGTATCAACCAATTTATAAACTGGAATAATTCTATTTTTTTCAAGATACGACCGGGTTACTTTTAAATCCTGGCTAAAGATATAACTTAACTGCGCGTCCGAAAAACCAAATTCTTTTGCCTTTTTCAAAAGAGACAGAGGCATTTTCTCTATTTTTTTGAATTCTCTTATTTCCGCCTCGCAATCAATAATCTCTTTAATTTGGTTTAAAAACCACGGATCGATATTTGTCAATTTGTAAATCTCATCCAATGGTATTCCTTTTTTTATTGCTTCCTGCAAATAAAAAATCCTATAAGGATTTGGGGTAGTATCGCATCCCAGTTCAACCTTGTCGAGCTCAAGCGAACGAATGGCTTTTTGAAAAGACTCTTTGAAAGTCCTGCCGATAGACATCACTTCTCCCACAGATTTCATCTGCAAACCAAGCGTTGAATCCGAACCGGGAAATTTTTCAAACGTCCATCTCGGAATTTTCACTACCACATAATCAATTGTCGGTTCAAACGCCGCACTGGTTTTTTTTGTAATATCATTAGGCATTTCATCGAGTGTGTAACCGACCGCAAGTTTGGCCGCAATCTTCGCAATCGGGAAACCCGTAGCCTTCGACGCCAATGCCGAACTTCGCGAAACACGGGGATTCATCTCAATTACAACCATCCGGCCATCCTTGGGATTAATCGCAAACTGAATATTTGAACCTCCCGTATCCACACCAATCTCACGAATGCACGCGATTGCCGCGTCACGCATTTTTTGATATTCAAAATCAGTAAGCGTCTGCGCGGGCGCAACTGTAATGCTGTCCCCTGTATGAATTCCCATCGGATCAAAATTTTCAATTGAACAAATAATTACCACATTATCTTTCACATCCCGCATCACCTCTAATTCAAACTCTTTCCATCCGATTATCGATTCCTCAATTAAAACCTCTCCAACCGGGCTTTGGCGCAGTCCCCAATCTAACTTTTCTTTAAAATCTTTCTCATTATAAGCAATATTCCCGCCGCTCCCGCCCAACGTAAACGACGGCCTGATAATTACAGGAAACCCAATTTCTTCAACGAATTTTTTTGCCTCATCAAAGTCTTTAACATATACACTGCCAGGTAAATCAAGATTAATTTTCCCCATTGCCTCTTTAAACAATTTTCTGTTCTCAGCTTTTCGTATGGCGGAAATATTCGCTCCAATTATTTGAACATTGTATTTTTCAAGTACACCGGATTCGGCCAATGATACAGCCGTATTCAACGCGGTCTGTCCGCCCATCGTCGGAAGCAAGGCATCAGGCCTTTCCTGTTCAATAATCAGTTCAACTATCTCGGGAGTAACCGGTTCAATATAAGTCTTGTCCGCAAACTCCGGGTCGGTCATAATTGTGGCTGGATTACTATTAACCAAAACTATTTGGTAACCTTCTTCTTTCAACGCCCTGCATGACTGGGTGCCGGAATAATCAAATTCACATCCTTGTCCGATTATAATTGGGCCGGAACCGATAATTAATATTTTTTTTATATCTGTGCGTTTGGGCATAATTGCTATAGTTGTCAGTTGTTAGTTGTTAGTTGTCAGATAAGAATCTGAAAACTGACAACTGAAAACTAACAACTATTTGATCTTTTAATTAAATCTATAAACCTTTCAAACAAATACTTCGAGTCATGCGGCCCGGGCGCCGCCTCAGGATGATACTGGACAGAAAAAACCGGAAACCTCTTATGACGAATTCCTTCAACTGTATTGTCATTCAAATTTATATGTGTTACTTCAACTTTATTTTTATCCAGAGAATTTATATCAACCGCAAACCCATGATTTTGCGTGGTAATTTCAATTTTTTCGACAGCCAAATCCTTAACAGGCTGGTTAGCTCCATGATGGCCGAATTTTAATTTATAAGTCCTGCCGCCCAAGGCAAGCCCTAACAATTGATGGCCAAGACAAATACCGAATACAGGAACTTTCCCGATTAATTGTTTGATATTATTTATCGCGTAAGTTACCGCACCGGGGTCACCAGGTCCATTTGATAGAAATACACCGTCAGGATTTTCTGATAAAATATCGGAAACCGAAGTTCGGGCTGGAACGACTTTTAAAGAACATCCCAAATTCGCGAGATCTCGCAGTTGATTATATTTAATGCCAAAATCATAACAAATTACTTTATATTTCCCCGTATTATTCCAATAATACGGCTCTTTACAGGTTACATCCTTTACCAAATCCCGTCCAACAAGATTTGGCGATAACCTTACTCTTTTAGTAAGGGCACGTTGCAACGTGCCCCTACATTTAACATTCGGCGCGTCTCCAACAAAAATACCGGCTTTCATTGCGCCTTTAATTCTGATATGGCGGGTAATTGCCCGCGTATCAATACCTTCAATACCGGTAATGTTATTTTTAAT
>JBDROR010000065.1:0-13721 GCA_043809805.1 bacterium | reverse complement strand
TTCCTAGAGGAGGGCAATTATATAATCTTTTGATTATATTCACTTTCTGGGCTATTATTTATTGGCTCTATAAATTATTTTATAATTATAGAAGAACTACTGGTCCAAAAAAGAATCAAATTAAATATTTTTTGTTTGCTTCTTCAATAGGTTTTCTAGCAGCTCCTATAACTTTCTTAAATGTTTTTGGTGTCGAAGTTCCTCCTATTGATAATTTTCTAGTAATAGGTTATCTCTTAATTATGTCTTACGCCATCGTCCGTCACCATCTCATGGACATCCATACCGTCATCAGCAAAGCCGTAACCTATGGGACATTCTCTTTAATAAATATTTCCGCATTTTATTTTATACTTTTATCGTGGGAACGTTATTTTTTTCATCATGATTTTCCACTGCATTTGGTCCATTTAAATTATGTGGTAATAGGTTTGGTCCTATTTTTTTCAATCCTTACAATGTTTTTTTATCCTGAACTTATTGCCAGAATGCAGAGGAAATTCAGGGATATATTTTTTAAGGAAAAATATGTTTACAAAGAAATTATCAATGAATTGAATAATGCTATTGTTAATGTTTTGGATTTGCAAAGTTTACTTAAAGTAATTACAGAACAGTTAAGTAAGGCGTTTGAAGTTAGTAAGATTTCAATAATTGCCCTTGATCAGAGAAAGAATAACTATAAGATTTTTTATTCAAATGGATTGGAGACGGAGTTAATCGATTCTTTTAGTATTAAACCCGCGGATGATTTTATGGGCGCGCTGAAGGAAACGAAGCAGATTATAATTAAAGAGGAAACAGAGCGGATGCTGGAGGAGCCGGTGTATCAGGAGGCGATAAGGAAGTATAAAGAAGTCGTCAGTCGTCAGTCGTTAGTCGTTAGTGGGGGAGAGAAGAAAGAAGAAGTCACACGACCCGCTGAAGTGGGTGTCCCGACGTCACAAGTCACAAGTGATGTAGGGGCAGGTATTGCGCTGGATTCCCGCCTTCGCGGGAATGACGGAAAAGCATTCGGGAATGACGAAGCTTCCGACGAACGACGACCGACGAACGACGAAATACGGACGACGGACGACGAGCGACGAATGACGGACAAGGAGTGGAAGAGATTAAATTACTGGTTTATTGTGGAAAAGATGAAGCTAATTTCAGCGGAGATATCTATCCCATTATTTTTGCACGATAAACTGGTTGGAATAATCAGCATGGATATGAAAGGCAATAAAGATGCTTATTCAGACGAGGATTTGGAGCTGCTAACTACATTAAGCACTCAGGCCGCGGTAGCAGTTGAGAACGCCCAGCTTGTTGAGATGGATAAACAGCGGTTTCAGATGGTACGGCATATGGATAAGCTTGCGTCATTAGGATTACTTGTCGCGGGTGCCGCGCATGAGATCCGGAATCCTCTGGGGACAATTAAGACCTTTTTCCAGCTCCTTCCAAAACGTTATGAGGATAAAGAATTCATGACGGATTTTTTAAAACTGATGAACCAGAGCGTGGACAGGATTGCCCATTTAGTGGATGAAATTTTGGTTTCTTCGCGGTCAAAGGGGGCCGATTTAGTATCAGGTAATATAAATGAATTTATAGAAAAGATAATGATTTTTATAAAAATGGAGTCTAAACGAAAAAATGTTAAATTTGAGCAAAATTTGGATGTAAATATTCCAAAGATTATGTTTGATCCTGAAAGAATGAGGCAGGTATTTACAAATTTTTTTATGAATGCGATTGAGGCTATGAAAAATGGCGGGACATTAGCTGTTTCGACTCAAGAGGTTAATATGAAAGGGAAAAATTATATCCTGATTGATATTAGTGATACGGGAGTGGGTATGAGTGAAGAAAATCTTGCCAATCTGTTTACGCCTTTTTTCACAACCAAAGATACCGGCACAGGTTTGGGTTTGTCCATTTCGTATCAGATTATTGCTGACCATCATGGAATGATTGATGTTAAAAGCCAGATAAATAAAGGCACCTCTTTTTATATTTATCTTCCAGTTGAACAACCGCCCCCCGCGCAGGAAGAAAAACCTATGCCGAAATTAGACGGACTAAAAAGAGTTTTAGATGAGAATGAAAATGGCAAGGAGCGATTCTAGTTTATAAAAATATTTAACAAATGTTATAATTTAGCTTGACAAAGAGAAGGATTAGAGCTAGCATAGGCTGGAAATTATTATAGAAAAAGGAGTTACGTAATGGCCAAGGACAAAAAAGTTAATAACAAGAGTAAAGAAAGGGACTTGAGCAATAAAGATCGGTTTGAGATATTGTTGGAGGATATGAGACATGAGTTTAAGGCAGTTGGGGAAGGACATGGAATATTGTTGGCTAAGATAGAAGAAGGAAATCGTAAGAGTAAGGAAAGCGGTAATAATTTAGAGGAGATGATAAAGTTTAGCAACAAGGTGTTGCATGAAAAAATTGATAAAATAGACACTAAACTTGACAAAGTAATTGCCGGTCAGAATAATCAAGATAAACGTATAAATGCGCAGGATGTGAAGCTGGACGGAGTCTATAATAAGGTATTCAGCGAGGGAGCTAGCTTTTAAGTAGACATGGACTAAGGTTTTATTGAAATAATGAGACTTGGTGTGGGGGGCAAATATGGAGATGTTATATAGATGTGATATTTGCAAGAAAATCATTGAAGACAAAGATAGTAAGATTTTTGCAGGTAATGATATGGTTTGTTCTCAGCATGTTTTTTGTTCTAAATGCGGCAAGCCGATTATTGACTTCCTTAAAAAAATAAATTTGAGAGATAAATGTCAAAATTAAAAATTTATGATACAACTTTAAGAGATGGCGCGCAGGGAGAAGGGGTTTCTTTTTCTCTGGAAGATAAACTCAGGATTGTAAAAAAACTGGATGAGATGGGGGTCCATTACATCGAATGCGGATGGCCGGGATCAAATCCGAAAGATGAAGTTTTCTTTCAGGAAGTAAAAAAACTCAAGTTTTTACAGGCGAAAATCTGCGCGTTTGGAAGCACTCGTAAACCGGATTGTAAAACTGGTGAGGATTTTAATATCCAGGCATTGCTTTTGGCCGGAACAGAGGTTATTACGGTCGTTGGAAAATCATGGGATTTTCATGTGAAAAAGGCTTTAGAAACCACGTTGGATGAAAATCTTAAAATGATTTACGAGACAGTTTATTTTTTGAAATCAAAAGGAAAAGAAGTAGTTTATGATGCCGAACATTTTTTTGACGGTTACAAGGCAAACAAAGATTACGCACTTAAAACTTTAGAAAAGGCTAATGAAGCGGCGGCGGATTGTTTATGCTTGTGTGATACAAATGGCGGCACTTTGCCTTGGGAAATAGAAGAAATTGTTGGTGTGGTAAAAAAACATTTCCCTGAAATTGGTTTAGGGATTCATACACATAATGATAATGATATGGCTGTTGCCAATTCTTTGGCTGCGGTTAAGTGCGGCGTAGATATGGTTCAGGGGACAATCAATGGTTATGGAGAGAGGTGCGGCAATGCTAATCTTTGTTCGATTCTCCCTAACCTTCAATTGAAATTAAAAATTGACTGTTTAAATGACCGTAAATTACAGATGCTTACTGAAGTTTCGCGGTTTATCAGTGAACTGGCGAATTTGCCGCATCGTGAGAACCAGCCGTATGTTGGTAAATCCGCCTTTACACATAAAGGCGGTGTGCATATTAGCGCTGTCCGGAAACATGAATCTACTTATGAGCATATTAATCCGGTTTTAGTTGGTAATACCCGCAGAATTTTGGTTTCAGAACTTTCCGGACAGAGTACGGTTTTAGACAAAGCGGGAGATTATGGCCTGGATTTTACCAAGAATGATCCTCAGGTTAAAGAGATTTTAAAGGATGTAAAAAAATTGGAACAAATGGGATACCAGTTTGAAGGCGCTGAAGGGTCATTTGAACTTTTAGTTAAGAAAGCGATAGGCCGGCATAAAAAGTTTTTTGATTTGGAAAGTTTCAGAGTTCTTGTGGAAAAACGGGATGTTAAGGATATTATTTCGGAGGCTGTTATCAAGATTATGGTTAACGGCAAACGCAAGTATATGGTTGCTGAGGGTGATGGCCCCGTGAATGCTCTTGATAATGCCCTGCGCGGGATTTTAGAGGATTTTTATCCGCAGTTAAAGGAAATGAAATTAATAGATTATAAAGTGCGGGTTCTAAATGAAGGTATCGGGACGATCGCGAAGGTGCGTGTTTTGATTGAGTCCGGTGACCATGAAGGGACATGGGGAACGGTTGGAGTTTCAGAAAATATTATTGAGGCGAGCTGGCAGGCGTTGCTTGACAGTATTGAATATAAACTGCTTAAGGATTTTGAAAGAAAGTTACATTAAAATATAAATAACACAGTAACACTTTTTTAAAAATCGTGTTGCTGTATTTTTTTTAGGGGAGGGTTGTAAAAATGGATATTCCTGAGATATCTAAAGTTTATGAGCCGAAGCAGGTTGAAGGAAAATGGTATTCCTTTTGGCTTGAAAAAGATTATTTCCACGCTATTTCCCACTTTGGAAAAGGGGGATTAAAGGGGGATTTTCGGACAAAAAATTATTGCATCGTTATTCCTCCTCCAAATGTGACAGGGTCCCTGCATGTCGGGCATGCCCTGAATAATACGTTGCAGGATATTTTAATCCGCTGGAAACGTATGCAGGGATATAACGTCCTCTGGATGCCTGGTACAGACCACGCCGGTATTGCCACACAGAATGTCGTTGAGCGTCAGCTTAAAGAAGAAAAAATTGACCGTCATAAACTTGGACGCGAAAAATTTATCGAACGGGTTTGGAAATGGAAGAAGAAATCCGGCGGAATAATTATTTCTCAATTGAAGCGATTAGGAGCGTCTTGTGACTGGAAGAGAGAGCGGTTTACTATGGACAGTGGATTGTCTCAGGCCGTTCGCGAGGTGTTTGTCAGGCTTTATAATGAAGGGTTTATTTATCGCGGCAATTATATAATCAATTGGTGCCCAAGATGCCATACGGCGTTGTCGGATATTGAAGTGGAATATCAAGAAACCAAGGGTAAGTTGTATCATATAAAGTATCTTTTGAAAGAGTCGTCAGTCGTCAGTCGTCAGTCGTCAGTAAAAAAATCTGATACTATCGACTATTCACTATCCACTATTCACTATGTAATTGTCGCAACCACCCGTCCCGAAACAATGCTGGGCGATACCGCGGTCGCGGTAAATCCAAATGATGAACGCTATAAGGATTTAGTCGGAAAGAAGGTTATCCTCCCTTTGCTTAATCGCGAAATTCCTGTTGTAGCCGATGATTACGTCGATATGAGTTTTGGAACTGGTGTTGTGAAAATTACTCCGGCTCATGATGTTAACGATTTTGAGGTTGCGAAACGGCATAACCTTCCGGTTTTAAAAATAATGGATGAAAAGGCATGCATCAATGAAACTGTGCCGGGTTATAAGGGAATGGACCGTTTTGAATGCCGAAAAAAGGTTATTGAAGACTTAACTGCTCAGGGTTTAATGGTTGAAATGAAAGACTATGAAAATGCGGTGGGACATTGTTACCGGTGTCATACGGTTGTTGAGCCTTATCTTTCACTTCAGTGGTTTGTGAAGATGAAACCTTTAGCCGGGCCTGCGATAAAGGCGGTGGAAGAGGGTAAGGTAAAATTTGTTCCTGAGACATGGAAAAGCACGTATTTTTCATGGATGAATAATATCCGCGATTGGTGTATTTCACGCCAGATTTGGTGGGGACATCGGATACCGGTTTGGTATTGCGAGAAATGTAACGTAGGGGCGATTCATGAATCGCCCAAAACGAACGACGACCGACGACCGACGACCGACGAAAAAGGCGTGATCGTCTCCACCATAGACCCCAAAAAGTGTCCAGTATGCGGTTCAACTGACCTTCATCAAGATGAAGATGTCCTTGACACATGGTTCAGTTCAGCCTTGTGGCCATTCTCAACTTTAGGTTGGCCGGAAAAGAGTAAAGAGCTTAAGCTCTTTTATCCGACATCGTGTTTGGTGACCAGTTTTGATATTTTATTTTTTTGGGTTGCAAGAATGATTATGATGGGATTGAAATTTAATAAGGAAGTCCCATTTAAAGATGTTTATATCCATGCTCTTGTTCGTGATTCGCAGGGGCATAAGATGAGTAAGTCGCGTGGAAATGTAATTGATCCTTTAATTATGATAGATAAGTTTGGGACGGATGCCTTTCGCTTTACCTTATCCGCGTTTGCCGCGCAGGGAAGAGATATTGTTCTTTCAGAGGAACGGATCGCGGGATACCGTAATTTCGCGAATAAAATCTGGAATGCCTCGCGCTTTGTGATAATGAATTTATCAGGTTTCAGTTCTCTTAAGATTGTTCCATGGGAGCTTGATTTTGATCTTGCTGATTTTTGGATAAGGAGCCGACTGCAGCGGACAATTAAAAAGGTTACAGACTCGCTTTCAGAATATAAGTTTAATGAGGCGGCTCACGCTATTTATGATTTTATCTGGCATGAATATTGCGACTGGTATCTGGAATTGGCAAAAGACCGTTTATTAAATGGAGATGAAAAACAAAAATTAACAGTCCAATATGTTCTTGTTTCTACATTGGAAGTAAGCCTCAGGCTCCTTCATCCTTTTATGCCGTTTATCAGCGAAGAAATTTGGCAGAAGTTACCTTATTTTTTGGAGAGGAAAGAGAGTATTATGATTTCCGAATGGCCTGAGTTTGATAAGGAAGTTCTTTATCCTGAAAAAGAAAAGGAAATGAATTTGCTTATGGATGTTGTCGCGGCTATAAGAAATATACGTTCGGAAATGAATATCGAACCGGGGAAAGGAATAGATGTTATAATTAAACCAAAAACAAAAGAAGAATTAGAGATTCTAAAACAAACTGAAAGTTATATAAAAAGATTAACTAAGAGTAAAGATATAACAATTAACGGACACGCTAAAAAGCCTGAAAATTCGGCCTCGGCTTTAACAGGTAAAATTGAGATTTTTGTGCCGTTAGCAGGTATTATCGACCTTGAAAAAGAAAATGCCCGTTTAAAAAAGGAAATCGGGAATATTGAGAATGAAATAAAACGAATCACCTCGCAGCTTGAAAACAAAAATTTTGTAGAACGAGCCCCAAAGGAAATAGTTCAAAAAGAAAAAAATAAAATAATTCTGTTAAAAGAAAAACTCGAAAAACTAGGCCACCATCTTGAGGTAATACAATAAATAGCCGAGAGTTTTATTATCTGTAATTACAAAAACTAATTGGCAAGGGAAAATTAATAGTTTTTAAATGGGTAATGACTGCCTGAAGGTCGTCTTTTTTAGCGCTCGAAACCCTAAGTTTTTCACCTTCGATTTGAGTTTGGACTTTTAATTTTAAGTCTTTTATAATTTTAACCAGTTCTTTTGCTTTTTCTTTTTCAATGCCGTTTGATATTTCAACTAGCTGACGCAACGTTCCTTCAAACGCGTTTTCAGTGTCTTTAAAAGTTAAAAATTTAGGCGAGATTCCTCGCTTTGTCATTTTGCCGGTTAATATGTCTGTTAGTGACCGTAATTTAAAATCGTCATCCGCGATTAAAGTTATTCTTTTCTCTTCGCGGTTAAAAGCAATAGATGATTTACTGTTTTTAAAATCATATCGTGTGGCTAATTCTTTTTGCGCCTGATTTATCGCGTTGTCGATCTCCTGCATATTTATTTCGGAAACAATGTTAAAAGAGAAGTTTGGCATAGTTAATCCTTTCAAAAATATTTAGTAGCTTTTAATACTGTATTTTAACAAAAAAATCATTAAAAGGTTATAAAATTTCTAAAAAATGAGATATAATGACTGTAAAGGTTTCTTGTCATTCCGAACGAATTTAGGAATCTATCTGGGGAAAGATTTCTCGCTTCGCTCGAAATGACAAATGGTACGCTCGAAATGGCAATCATAATTTATTAAATAATTTTATTAAAGGCAAAAATATATTAAAGGGGTAAATTTTATGGCAAAACGAAAATTTGATTTATCTGATGTAACTGCCGTAGTTCCCATCGCGGGAATGGGGACAAGGCTAAAACCTCACACCCACACGCTTCCAAAGGTTTTATTAAGGGTGGCGGACAAGCCTATACTTGGACATGTGCTTGATACTGTCAAAAAATTGGGTATAAAAAAAATTGTTTTGGTTGTTGGGCAGATGAGAGAGCAGATTTTTAAATATATTGAGAAAGAGCAAAAGTCGCTTAATATAGAATATGTGTCTCAGAATGAATTAAAGGGGTTGGGGCATGCCATTTATCTTGCAAAGAATAAAGTTAAAGGCCCTATTTTTGTTTTATTGGGCGATACAATACTTGATATAAATTTTCAAAAACCTTTTTCACGCGGCGGAAGCTGGATTGGGGTTAAAAATGTAAAAAATCCGGGAAGATTTGGAGTGGTCGAAATTAAGGGTGGATATATATCCAATCTGTTGGAAAAACCGGAGAATCCACCTACTAATTTGGCTATATCCGGGGTTTACTTTTTGGAAAATAGTAAATGTCTTTTTAACTGTTTGGAATCGAATATAAAAAATAATAAAACTACACGAGGTGAGATCCAATTGACGGACGCTTTGAAATTAATGATTGAAAAGGGAGAAAAAATTTTCGCGGAAAAAATTGATGGCTGGTATGACTGCGGAAAACCGGAGACACTGTTAAACACAAACAGGTTTTTACTGAATAAACATCATAATAAACCAAAGGTTCTTGCGGGATCGACTATTTGCCCGCCTGTTTACATTTCACCAGGCGCCGAGATTGTTAATTCAGTAGTTGGCCCATATGTTTCTATAGGGGATGACGCTAAATTGAAAGATGTGATTATTCAAAACAGTATTGTGAATAAAAAGGCAAGAGTCAGCAATATTGTTTTATCATCCTCTCTTATTGGTTATAAAGCTGTGTTTAACGGATGGAAATACCGGATTAATTTGGGGGATTCTTCAGTGGTTAATCTTAGTGGGGTTGATGAAGAAAATTCCAAATGAGGGTAATCGATTAGTGGAAATGGTAGCCGCAAGCTTTAGCTTGCGTTGTTGTTTCGCGGGTTTTCGCAGGCTAAAGCCTGCGGCTACCACCAAAGACTGGCCGGTTACAAATGAGGCTTTCCTTGTTAACTAGAATATATTTTTTTTATAAGGTAATTAGGTTTTTCGCGCGTTATTTTCCGTTAAGGTTTAATTATGCTGTTGCGATTTTATTCGCTGATATATTTTACGTCTTTCCGACTGATATAAAAAAAAGTGTCGAGCATAATCTGAAAATAATTTATGAATTAAAAAGAAAACTGGATTCCCGCCTTCGCGGGAATGACGGAGAAATGGGTGGAAATAACAATGAAAATGTCATTCCGAGCGGAAGCGAGGAATCTGTCTGTGAGGAAAGATTTCTCCCTTCGGTCGAAATGACAAGATTGGTCGGTCGAAATGACAAAAGGAGGGGCAGGGAATTATTTCGAAATTTTGGTAAATATCTAATTGATTTAGTCTGCATGGACGCGCTGCCGAGGGAAGAAATAGATAAGTTATTTTTGGAAATACAGGGCAGAGAATATCTGGATGCCGTAAAAAACAGAGGAGCGATTATAGTTACGCTTCATATGGGAAATTGGGAACTGGGGGGGGCTTTTTTAACCCGTGGAGGATATGATTTTACGGCAATTTATGAAAGGCACGCGGATAAAAAAGTGTCGGAGTTTTTTAATAATATAAGATTAAAACATAAATTTGGAATTATTGATCGCAGGGATTTAAAAGGCCTTATTCAGGCAGTTAAAGAGAAAAGAAATATAGCTATTTTAGGGGATATTAGTTATGACAGCCAGACAGTTTTGGTTGATTTTTTAGGTATCCGTTATGGTTTGCCCGCGGGAGCGGTAGTTTTGGCCTTGAAATTTGGCATTCCGATTATTCCTGCCGTTTGTGTCAAAAGCGGTTCGGGGTATAAAATTTTAGTGTCGCCTTTAATGGAAATGGAAAAGGTTGGGCATTTGCAAGATAATATCCGAATAAATGCTCAGCGGTTAGCAAAGGTTCTGGAAGGTTTTATTTTGGAGTTTCCTGAACAATGGTTTGTATTTAAAAGGTTTGATGAAAATTGAAAATCCCCCTTTAATCCCCCTTTTGCAAAGGGGGAAATAGGGGGATTAGAAAGTATTTTTAGATGAAAAATAATGTAAATAATGAAGCAAAAGCGAGTTCCTCCCAAAAGCTGCAGGTTTTGGATTTTGATTATGTGGAATGCGCAATAGATATTCTTTTAAAAAAGTTAAATACATCAATAAAGGGGCTTAGCGATAAAGAGGCTGAAGATCGTCTCGGTGAATATGGTTTTAATGAACCGGCTCGTAGAAGAAAAAGGACCATTTTAATTCAGATACTGTCTAAATTTCTTAACCCTTTGGTTATCGTTCTTCTGATTATTGCCGTTTTTTCATTGTTTTTTGGGGAGAATATTAGCGCGATTATCGTTACTTTAATGGCAATGATAAGCGTTTGTTTGTCATTTGTCCAGGAATACCGCGCCGGTAAAGAGGCGGAAAAATTAAGTGAAATGGTTCGCGCGACTGCCACGGTTTTTAGAAATAGCCGGCCAAAAGAAATTAAAATCCGTGAGATTGTTCCCGGAGATATTATTGATTTATATGCGGGGGATATGATTCCAGCGGATTTGCGTGTTATTTCCTGCAAGGATTTATTTATTAATCAAGCGCCGCTTACGGGCGAATCCTTCCCGATTGAAAAATTTGCCGCCCCCGGATCCAGCAATATCGCGTTTATGGGTTCAACTGTTGTAAGCGGAACCGCATTAGGTGTTGTTATAAAGACAGGCATTTCCACTCAATTCGGCGAGCTTTCCCGCAGGTTAACCACAATGAGAGTTGAAACGAGTTTTGATAAAGGTATTCACAAATTTACGTGGCTAATGATTCGTTTTATGCTTATTTTGGTAGGAATTATTTTTGCGATTAATGCTTTTCTAAGAGGTAATCCAATTCAAGCTCTTCTTTTTTCATTAGGTGTTGCCGTAGGTTTGACTCCGGAAATGCTGCCGATGATTGTGACTATGAATCTCTCTAAAGGGGCCATAGCGATGTCTAAAAAACAGGTTATTGTTAAACATTTAAATTCTATTCAAAATCTTGGCGCGATGGATGTCCTCTGTACCGATAAAACCGGCACTCTCACAATGGACAAAATCATTCTTGAAAAACATTGCGATGTAGTCAGAAATGATAACGATGATGTTCTTCATTACGCGTATATAAATAGTTTTTACCAGACCGGCCTTAAAAATATATTGGATCGAGCAATATTAAAACATGGGAAATTAGTGGTAGAACAGTTTAAAAAAATTGATGAAATCCCTTTTGATTTTTCCCGCAAAATAATGTCTGTTGTTGTTGAGAACGATGGGAACCACAGCCTTATTTCAAAAGGTGCGCCGGAAGAGATATTTAAAAGATGTTCGAAGTATGAATTGGATGGTGAGTTGTTTGAAATGGAGGCGTTGATTCTTTCAGATTTGAAAGAGGAATACAATAATTTAAGCGCCGATGGATTCAGAGTGCTGGCGGTAGCTTATAAAAATATAGAAAATAAAAAAGATGTTTATTCAAAGGATGATGAGAATGATTTAATATTGAATGGATATGTTGCGTTTCTTGATCCTCCAAAACCTACAGCAAAAAGAGCCATTGTGGCCCTTAACAAACTTGGTATAGAATTTAAGGTATTAACCGGTGATAATGAATTAGTTACAAAAAAGATATGCAGTGAAGTTGGCCTTGACATAAAAGGGCTTGTGACTGATGATAAAGTGGAGAAATCAAGCGATAAGGAACTTCAGGAACTGGTAAAAACCACGACGGTTTTTGCGAGGCTTTCACCTTTACAGAAAGAAAGAATAATCCATGCCCTGCATGAAAATAAACATATAGTCGGGTATCTGGGTGATGGTATAAACGACGCGCCTGCTTTGAAGGTGTCTGATGTAGGCATATCTGTAAACAATGCTGTGGACATTGCAAAAGAGTCTGCTGACATAATTTTGTTAAAGAAGAGTTTAATGGTACTGGAAGATGGTGTCAAAGAAGGAAGAAGGACATTTGGAAATATTGTTAAATATATTAAAATGGGTTCGAGCTCTAATTTTGGAAATATGTTCAGTATGACCGGAGGGAGTATCTTTTTGCCTTTTTTACCTCTTTTGCCGATTCAAATACTTTTAAACAATTTTCTTTATGATTTATCACAGATAGCTATTCCTACAGATGAGGTTGATGATGAATATCTGATGAAACCCAGACAGTGGGACATCGAACATATTAAGAAGTTTATGCTTTTTATCGGGCCTATCAGTTCTATATTCGATTTTATTACCTTTGGAGTGATGTTATTTGTCTTCAAATCGCAAATGGAATTATTCCAAACAGGATGGTTTATCGAATCGCTTTGCACCCAGACTTTAGTTGTGTATGTAATACGCACGTCGAAAATACCTTTTCTTGAAAGCAAGCCCAGTAAATTTTTAATGTGGACGTCAATATTAATAATTACTATAGGAATTATTATTCCCTTTTCTCCATTGGCTAAACCTTTTGGTTTTGTCAGGCCGCCCGCGTTGTATTTTGGCGCGCTTTTTTTAATTGTTGTTACTTATCTTTTTGCCGTCCATTTTGCTAAAAATTGGTTTATTAAAAAGTATGGACATTTTTAAGGGAGATTTATGTATCTTGGAATTGACGTCGGTTCAGTAAGCGTGAATCTTGTAATTTTGGATAAAGATCTTAATTTAGCGGCGAGTTCATATCTTAGAACAAAAGGCAGGCCCATTGATATAATTAAACAGGGGCTGGAGGATTTAGCCGATGAACTTGGAGGCGATATAGAAATTGACGCGTGCGGGACAACAGGAAGCGGGCGGATGCTGGCAGGAGTTCTCTCGGGCGCGGATTGTGTGGTTAATGAGATTACTACCCACGCGGTTGCCGCGATTCATTTGATTCCGGATGTTCAGACGGTTTTAGAGATTGGCGGACAGGATTCCAAGATAATTATAATCAGAAACCGAATCCCTGTTGATTTTGCCATGAATACGGTCTGCGCCGCGGGGACAGGTTCTTTTTTGGATCATCAGGCAGAAAGGTTAAAAATCCCCATTGAAGAATTTGGAGACTTGGCGTTGAAAGCTGACATTAATGTAAAAATTGCCGGCCGATGCACAGTTTTTGCCGAATCCGATATGATTCATAAACAGCAATTAGGATATTCCCATGAAAATATTATTGCCGGATTATGCCGCGCGCTTGTTCGAAATTATTTGAATAATTTGGTAAAAGGAAAAGAAATCCTTGGTCCGGTTATTTTTCAGGGTGGTGTTGCCGCGAACAAGGGAATCAAAAAGGTTTTTGAAGAGGAATTAGGCCTCCCGCTTTTTATCCCTGAAGAACATAAAATTATGGGAGCGATTGGGGCGGCTTTGCTTGCAAAAGAGAGGAAAAAACCAGATCAAAAATCAAAATTTAAGGGATTTTATTTAAATAAAAGAGAGTTTGAAACCTCTTGTTTTGAATGCCGTGATTGTATTAACAGCTGTGAAATTGTTGCCATGAAAGAAAGAGGCGAGTTAATTGCCGCATGGGGGAGCCGGTGTGGGAAAAAGG